>DATBYI010000143.1:0-4197 GCA_036513815.1 Solirubrobacteraceae bacterium | reverse complement strand
GGCGGGCACGTGCTGCACGTCCTGTGCGACGTCACGATCGCGGCCGAGTCGGCGAGCTTCGGACAGGTCGGCCCACGCGTCGGGTCCTTCGACGGCGGCTTCGGCACGGCGTACCTGGCGCGCGTGGTCGGCGAGAAGCGCGCCCGCGAGATCTGGTTTCGCTGTCGGCGCTACGACGCGGCCACGGCCGAGCGCTGGGGCCTCGTCAACCAGGTCGTTCCGCTCGAGCGTTTGCGCGACGAGGTGCGCGTCTGGGCCAATGACATGCTGGCGCTGTCGCCGACCGCGCTGCGCTTCCTCAAGCAGTCGTTCAACGCCGATACCGAGCACATCGCGGGAATCGCCTCGATGTCGTTCAGCGGGCTGGGGCTGTTCGCCGAGACCGACGAGGCGCGGGAGGGCGTGCAGGCGTTCAGCGAGGATCGACCGCCGCGGTTCGGCGACTATCGCGCGCGGGCGTCGCGCTGATCAGACGCCGGGCCGCCGCTGACGCGACCCCGGCGCGACGCGGCTAGGTCCGCGTGGCGTGAAGGACCGACTCGAGCAGGCCCGGGAAGCACGCCTCGAGGTCGTCGCGACGCAGCGTGTTCAGCTTCGTCGTCCCCTCGAGCCGCTGGCGGATCACACCGGCCTCACGTAGCACCCGAAAGTGGTGCGTGCAGGTCGACTTCGTGACCGGCAGATCGAAGCTCTTGCAGGTCCGATCGTCCTGAACCGCGAGCCCGGCGACGATCCGCAGCCGCATCGGGTCGCTCAGCGCGTGCAGGACGGCGGCGATCTCCAGCTCTTCCCGCGCGGGATGCCGGAGCGGCTCGTCGGTAACCCCAACCCCTGCTGCGCCTGTCACATGCGTGTCCATCTCGCCTCGATGATAGTACGACATCTATCGAACAACCTGCTATGGTTCGATAACCATCGTACTGCGCCCGAATGGACCCGGCGCGTGGTGTCGAATCGGCGCGCCGCCGCGCGTCATAACGAGTATGAGCACAGAAACCAGCCCCCAGACCCAGCCCACATCTTCCGATCGCCCGCATCTCCGGGCGATCCTCCTCCTGTCTTGCCTCGCGCAGTTCATGGTCGTCCTCGACGTGTCCGTGGTGAACGTCGCGCTCCCGGCCATCCGGAACGCGCTTCATTTCTCCGAGCAGGACCTGCAGTGGGTCGTCAACGCGTACACGGTGACGTTCGCCGGCTTCCTCCTGCTCGGCGGCCGGGCGGCGGACCTGCTCGGACGCCGGCGTGTGTTCGTCGCCGGCCTCACGCTGTTCTCCCTGGCCTCGCTGGCCGGGGGTCTCGCCGAGACGCAGGGGATGCTGATCGCGGCGCGTGCGGCCCAGGGCCTTGGCGGCGCGATCGTCGCGCCTGCGTCGCTGTCGATCCTCACCACCACGTTCGAGGAAGGCCCCGCCCGCAACCGCGCCGTCGGTATCTGGGGCGCGATGGGTGGCGCCGGTGGCGCCGCCGGCGTGCTTCTGGGTGGAGTCCTGACCGATCTGCTCACCTGGCGCTGGATCCTCTTCATCAACGTCCCGATCGGGCTGATGGCCGCCGTGTTCGCGCACCGCTACATCGTCGAGACGCGCGCCGCCGCCGGGCCGAAGCGGAGCTTTGACCTCGCCGGCGCGTTCGCCGCCACGCTGGGGCTGTCGGTGCTCGTCCTCGGGATCGTGCGCACCGACGTCACCGGCTGGGGCGCGCCGAGCACGCTGGCCTTGCTGGCCGCCGGTTTCGTGCTGCTGGCCGCGTTCGTCGCGATCGAGGGCCGGGTCGCCTCCTCGCCGCTCATGCCGTTGCGGATCTACTCCTCGCGGACGCTGAGCGCGGCCAACATGGTCGTGCTGCTCGTCGGCGCGGCGATCTTCGCGATGTGGTTCTTCCTCTCGCTCTTCCTGCAGCAGGTGCTCGGCTACTCGGCGTTGCGCGCCGGACTGGCCTTCCTGCCCATGACGCTGTGCATCGTGGCGGGATCGACGATCGCCTCGCGGGCGGTCACGCGCGTCGGGCCGAAGCCGATCCTCGTGACCGGCATGGTGGCGCAGGCGGCCGGACTTGCCCTGTTCACGCGAATCACTCCGAGCGGCAGCTACGTCGGCCAGCTACTGGCGCCGTCACTGCTCGTCGCGATCGGCATCGGATTTGCCTTCGTCCCCGTGACGATCGCGGCCGTGTCGGGCGTCGCCTCCGAGGAGGCCGGGCTCGCCTCGGGACTGGTAAACACCTCGCGCCTCGTCGGCGGAGCGGTCGGGCTGGCCATCCTGGCCGCGATCGCGACCGCGCACACCAACACCGAGGTGCAGCACGGCGTCGCTGCCCACGCGGCGCTGACGAGCGGTTTCGTGCTCGCCTTCGGGATCGCCGCGGCGTTCGCGGCGGCCGGCGCCGTGATCGCGCTCGTCGGCCTCCCATCCGTGTCCGTGAGTCGATCGCGCCGACAGGCGATCGCTCCCGAAGCCGTCTAGCCGGCGTCGCCGCCTCTCGCCGGCAAAACGGCGAGAATCCGCGGCCGTGCGCCGAGCCGTCGTCGACATCGGAACCAACTCGACTCGGCTGCTGATCGCCGACGTCGACGATGGGCGCGTCGGTGACGTGCTGGAGCGCCGCACCGAGATCACCCGGCTGGGCGCCGGCGTCGACGCGGACGGGCGTCTGAGCGACGAGGCCATGCAGCGTGTCTACACGGTGCTCGACACCTACCGCGAGCTGATCGACGAGCACGGCGCCACCGACGCCGTCGCCGTCCTGACCAGCGCGGTCCGGGACGCCGCCAACGGCTCCGAGTTCTCCGACACGGTCCGGGAGCGCTGGGGGATCGAGCCGCACGTCCTGACCGGCGACGAGGAGGCCCGGCTCACGTTTCTCGGCGCCACGAGCGAGCGCGACCCCGAGGACCGCACCCCCACGCTCGTGATCGACATCGGCGGCGGCTCGACCGAGTTCGTGATCGGGATCGGGCGCGAGATGTCCTTTCACGTGTCCAATCAAGCCGGCGTGGTCCGCCAGACCGAACGGCATCTGCACTCCGATCCGCCGACCGCCGACGAGCGCGCCGCGCTCGTCGCGGACGTCCGCCAGATCCTCGGCAACGGCGTGCCCGAGCGGTGGCGGCGGGACGTCGGTCACGCGATCGCGGTGGCAGGAACCGCGACGTCGCTCGCCTCGATCGCGCAGGAGCTGGTGCCCTATGACCCCGAGAAGGTCGAGGGCTACGTGCTGAGCGCCGAGGAGTGTCGCGCGATCCTCGAGCGCCTGGCCGGGCTGACGCTGGCCGAGCGCCGGGAGGTACGCGGACTGCACCCCGACCGGGCGCCAACGATCGTGGCCGGCGCGATCATCCTGCTCGTGACGCTCGAACTGTTCGGGCTCGACGCGGTCGAGGTGTCAGAGCACGACATCCTGCGCGGCGCCGCGCTCGGGCTCGACTAACGCGCCGCGGTCAGGCGACCGCTGATGTCGGCGCACTCGAGGCAAACGCTCTCGGGGACGACGCCGGCCTTCATGAGCAGCGCGAACACCTGGCAGCCGAGGCAGACCGCGAAGATCGACTCGAGTCCGGCCGCCACGACGAACAGGCCGAGAACGACGTCGGTGGCGACGTGGCTCCCGATGACGAGCCAGCACACGAGCGCCACCGTGGACATCGCGGCACCCATGCCCTGCGCGAAGCGCTTCGGCGGCCCCGCAACCGGCTTCTTCTCTCCCAGACGCGGCGCGATCACGTTCTGCGCTGTCCACCCGAGCGGGCTCAGCGTGGGGCCGGTGAGGACGCGCGCCCAGAAGCCGTAGGCGAGCGGAATCAGCAGCCAGTAGGCGCCGGTGGCGAGGATCACGATCACGGTCACGAGCACCGCGCCCGCGACGACGCGGGCCGCCTTCTCGTTCACAGGATTGGGGAAAGAGAACAGCTGAGCCACGTATTTCAGTATAAGACGACCGACAATCATCTAAATCGGCCACCCTAGGTCCGGCATCGATCATTCGTCCATACCCATTCCTAAACAGAACTGGACGAATGTACGATTGTGGCGGACAGCCCCAGGGGGAATGATCCGCTTTGGGGCCAGGGCCAAACCCGGCTCCCAACATAGGCTCGGGCGAAGCCGCAGACATCGGCGCCTCCCGCCGTCCGAGCCACTCTAACCGGCCCTTTCTGGCACGTACCCCTGCCCGTCCCGATTGGGCCAAACCTGGATCGGA
>DATBYI010000142.1:0-3473 GCA_036513815.1 Solirubrobacteraceae bacterium | reverse complement strand
GATCGCGTTCGCCTACGCGGGCGGCATCACGCTGATCTCGGGCGCGGTGTTCGCCGGCCTGATCTCGACGCAGGCGCTGTTCCCGTACGCGCTCGACAAGTGGTTCGGGATCAACGGGAACTGGTTCCTGCTCTTCGGCGGTGCGATCCTGATCATCACGCTGATACAGAACCCGGAGGGCGTCGCCGGCGCGTTCTACAAGCGGACGCATAAACGACCCGCCGTCCACCCACCGGAGCCCGCGCCGGCCACACCACCTATGGGTCTCGCTGCGCTCGACGTCCCTGGGACTGTTGCGCCGGGCATCCATGCCCGGCGCGAACCCGGCGCGCCCGTCCTGTCCGTCCACCAGCTGTCGGTCGTGTTCGGCGGTGTGCACGCCCTGAGCGAAGTCAATCTGGAGGTTTGCGAGGGCGAGCTCGTCGGCCTGATCGGACCCAACGGCGCCGGCAAGACGACGCTGATCGACGCGATCACGGGCTTCGTCCCGTTCACCGGCGCCGTGACGCTCGACGGCGAGGACATCGGGCAGATGGCGGCCCACGAGCGCGCGCGCCGGGGCCTCTCGCGCACGTGGCAGAACACCGACCTGTTCGACGACCTCGAGGTGGGCGAGAACGTGAGGGTGGCGGCCCGCGGTGACGACGACCCCGAGCAGATCCTGACGCTCGTCGACCTCGCGTGGGCCGCGCCCGCGATGCCCGATCAGCTGTCCGAGGGGGCTCGCAAGCTCGTCGGTGTCGCCCGCGCGCTGGCCGGACATCCGCGCGTTTTATGCCTCGACGAGCCCGCGGCCGGACTCGACGCGCGCGAAAGCGAAGAGCTCGGCCGTTCCCTGCGCGAGCTCGCCGACCGGGGACAGTCGACGCTCTTGATCGATCACGATATGGGGCTGGTGCTGAGCATCTGCGACCGCGTGGTCGTGCTCGAGTTCGGCCGCGTGATCGCCGACGGCCCGCCCGAGGCCGTGCGGCAGAACGAGCGTGTGATCGCCGCCTACCTCGGGGGTGGAGCGGCCGAGCCAGTTGAGTCGTCCACAGGAGGAGAGTCATGAATCTTGAGGATCTGCTCCGGAGCATCGCGTCTCCGGTCGACATGTTGCGAAACGCCCAGGTCGGGCCGAACGTGTATCCCGGTGTTCCCGCCGAGTACACGAACTGGCGCGACGAACAGTGGGCGTGGCAGCACACCTGCGTGCTCTACAACCAGTCCTTCCACATGGCCGAGCTGGCCGTGCGCGGACCGGACGCGATGAGGCTGCTCTCGCGGCTGGGAGTCAACACGTTCGACAACTTCGCGGTCGACAAGGCCAAGCAGTTCGTCCCGTGTACCCCGGCGGGTTACGTCATCGGTGACGTGATCCTGTTCCACCTCGCCGACGACGACTTCAACATGGTGGGCCGCGCGCCGGTGCTGAACTGGGTGACCTACCACGCTCAGACCGGCGGCTACGACGTGGAGGTGGCGCTCGACCAGCGCTCCGCGCTGCGCACCGACGGCCGACGCAAGCACTACCGCTTTCAGGTCCAGGGGCCAAACGCGATGGACGTGATCGCGCGGGCGCTCGGTGAGCCGGCTCCCGAGCTCAAGTTCTTCAACCTGACCACGACCCGGATCGGTGGCGTCTCGGTGCGAGCGCTCCGCCACGGCATGGCCGGCCAGCCGGGCTGGGAGCTGTTCGGTCCCTGGGAGAACTACGACGCGGTTCACGCCGCGCTCGTCGCCGCCGGCGAGGACTCCGGGATGCGGCTCGTCGGGGGGCGTGCCTACTCCTCCAACGCGCTCGAGTCGGGCTGGATCCCCTCTCCCCTCCCCGCCGTCTACACCGGCGATGCGCTCCGGGCCTACCGCGAGTGGCTCCCGGCCAAGGGCTACGAAGGTTCCGCTTCGATCGGCGGGAGCTTCGTCTCACCCGACATCAAGGACTACTACTTCACGCCGTGGGACCTCGGCTACGGCCACCTGGTCAAGTTCGATCACGACTTCATCGGGCGCGACGCGCTCGAGCGAATGGCGGGAGACGAGCACCGGCACAAGGTCACCCTCGCGCTCGACGACGAGGACGTGGCGGAGACCATCGCCACCATGTTCCAGAAGGCCGACCGGGCCAAGTTCATCGACTGGCCGTCGGCCGTGTACAGCATGCATCCGTTCGACCGCGTGATCGCGGGCACGGACACGGTCGGCGTCTCAACCTGGTTCGGCTACAGCTACAACGAGGCGAAGATGCTGACGCTCGCCGTGGTCGACGCCGCCTACGCCAAACCGGGCACCGAGGTGACGCTCGTGTGGGGCGAGGAGAACGGCGGCACGGCCAAGCCGACGGTCGAGCCCCACGTGCAGCGCGAGATTCGCGCCGTGGTCAGCCCGGTGCCCTACGTCGAGGTGGTGCGTCAGTCCTACGCGCCGGATAGCTGGCGCTCGCCCGCGGTCTGAGCCGCCGGCGGAACGCGGTCGCCGAGAATCGACCATCCGTTGACGCTTGGCGCGCGGGTAGAGTAGAACATCCGTCCAGTTTGGCTTGCATCGCTAACGATGGTGGGTAGGTCAACAGCGGCTTGTTGTAGATGGTCTCGTCCCCGGCACTGAACCCCCTTCCCTCTTACGCCTGTGCTCGGCGTCGTCTCGTCGCCGAGCCTCGATGATGAGGGGGAAGCGCCAGGTGAGGGAGGAAGCATTGTCCGAGAGGCCGGCGTTAGCCGGAGGGGCAATGCACATCGGGCGCACCAGACCGGCGATGGCTGAGCAGTGCTCGAAGCGCGACCGGAGCGACTCCGCTCGGTGCGAGCTTCAAGAGCTGCTCGGCCATCCGGTCGACTCTTCGCTCCCGGCGGCGGGTCGGTGAGCCTCGTCCTCTACGGCGTCGTCGAAGCCGGCTTGCCGGGCGACCACGTCTTCGCCGGGGTCGGCCTGGACGACGAGCCGCTCCGATCGGTCGTGGAGGGAGCGCTGGCCGCGATCGTCAGCCGGGACACGGGCGGGGAGCCCGACTCCGAGCCCGAGCGCGAGCGCGACTACGAGAGAACCGTGCGGCGCCTGATGGACGCTGGCGCGATCCTGCCGGCTCGCTTCGGGAGCGTGCTCGCCGACGAGGGGGCCGTACGCGGGCTCTTGCGCCGGCGCCACCGAGACCTGCTCTCGAGGGTGCAGCGTGTCCGGGGAGCGGTCGAGCTCGCGCTGCGCGCCACCTGGCGCGCCGGCGCCGGGATCATGCCCGGCGCCCGACCGCCCTCCGGCACGTCCTTCTTGCGCGAGCGCCTCGAGCTTCGTCAGAGCGCCCGCCAGGTCGCCTCCGAGCTCGACCCGCTCACCGCGCTGTCGCTCTCGAGCCACCGGACCATCTTCCCCACCCCGGACCAGCCCGTGCTGGACGCCTACCTCGTCGACCGCGACCGCGTTCGCGAATTCGTCGCCATGGTGGCGGTGCTCGACGACAGCCTCGACGACGTCGAGCTCACCTGCACCGGCCCGGG
>DATBYI010000141.1:0-8209 GCA_036513815.1 Solirubrobacteraceae bacterium | reverse complement strand
CCGAGGACCCAGTACGCGAGATTCAGGACGACTGCCGCCGCCAGGAACGGCTTCGGGTGCCAACCGAGGGCCACCGAGAGCCCGATCGCGATCGAGATGAACGCGAGGATGATCGCGATGGGCAGGCCGTTGCCGTTGGCTCCGTGAGCCGCCCACAGCTGGACAGTGCTCAACCAACTCATGCCGGACGGTGCGGCGTTGATCGCGCCCGAGATAGCGTTGGCGCTGCTGCTCGGCGCCTCGAGCCACAGCCACGCCATCAGCACCCACACGGCTCCCCAGGCGATACGCGCGCCCTGCACACCGAGCAGGCCTGCAGGCCGCGCGGTCGGCCAGACGATCGCGCCGATGATCGCGTACAGGATCACCGCTCCCGGAGCACCGGTGAGCGGACTGGCCATCGTCATGAAAAGCATCCCGAACGCCTCGCCGAACCACCACACGATCAGCGCCCAGAGGAATGAGACCGCCAGCGCGGGCTTGACGGTCGGGCGGTAGAGCAGCCCGAGACCGATCGCCACCTGCGTCAGCGCGAACAGTGTGTTGTAGACCGGCAGGTGGTGCTGAGCGAGATGCGCGCTCCAGTTGACGCTGCTCGCCACCCAGCCGGGCTGACCGGGGGTCAAACCGGTCAGCATCTGAATGAAGCCCTTCGAATACATGAACGACTGGAACTGCAGCCCGCCGTCCAGCAGCCAGATCAACCCCAGCACGGTCTGAACCGTGCGACGGCTGTCCGACGCGAAGTAGGCGCGCAGCGCATACATCGTCGACCCGCGCGCCGAACCCGTTTCGGTTCGCACGCGCAGGTCAGCGGCTCCGGAACTCATGAACCACTGACTCCTTATCGGTTGCAGGGGCCTCTGCCCGGTCAACGACCGGTTTTGCGAGCGTCATCGACGCCCGCCGACCGGCGGCAATCACGGGGAAGGCAGAATCCGCCGCAGGCCCGCTAGGCGCGAGCGCCGCGTCTCACGCGGGCGTTGGCGGACCCCGGCCCGACCAGCCGCTGACGAGCGGTGCCGGTGCAACCAGCGCTGCGTCGCGCGGGCGCGTGATTCGCGGCGCCGGGCCAATGGCAATCAAATAACGACGCGCTCGCCGGCGGGCCACCTCGCGCACCAACCAGCGAGCCCCGTGCAGCGCCGTCGCCAGTACGAGACCGACGCACAAGGCGGCCGGGATCGACCACCAGCCCCCGTACCCGAACACCCCCACCCATCCGGCTGGGTGCCCGGCGGCGAAGAGGCCTTCGAGAAACTCCTGGCAGGCGAATATCGCGACCAGCGCAGCCGAGCACACGAGCCACATGGCCGTCAGCGAGAGCGTGAAGCGGCCGGGAGAGGTCTGGCCGGCGAACGCTCGCCCCAGCGACCGCAAGAACCCGCCGACGGCCAGCGCCAGCAGCAGAACCAGCCACGGCACGACCGAGTGCAGATACGAATGGCCGGTGCGCTGCAGCTCGATGCCGGCGTTGCTGCCGTAGGCGAGCATGTATCGGAGCTGGTGCACGGCGAACGCCGCCGGGGGGAGAAGCGCGACAGAGGCGAATCCGGCGATGCGCGCACGCGGTCCGGCGGAGCTGCGAATCGCTCTGCGGGAGCTCATCCCGATAGTGCGTAGGTGCTGATGTCCGAGTCCAACGTGCCCTGCGAATCGTATTGCCCGGTGTGCACGAACACGACCTTGCCCGCCGGGCTGATGAAGATCGTCGTGGGCAGTCCTTCGATCGCCGCGAGAGGCGACAGGCCCGGGATGGTCGTCTCGTAGCTCGGATAGCTGACGGGATGGTTTTGGAGGAACGTGTGGGCGTCCGACGCGGAGTCGTCGGTGTCGGCGCCGAGGAACGCGACCCGCCGCCCGTAGTGGGCAGAGGCGCCCGCGAACAGAGTGAACTCCGAGCGGCACGGCCCGCACCAGGACGCCCACGCGTTGATCACGATTGGATAGCCGCGCAGCGAACGGATGCGGGCGGCGAGGGCGGACTCGTTTCCGAGCACCTGATCGGCCTGCTGGTGCAGCGCGGTGAGCGGTGGCGGAGAACCGGCGAGCGCCTGATCGACGGCGCTGCGCCCGGCCAGCTTTGGGACGCGCGCGAGTGCGGCCTTGACATAGCGGACCAGGACGCTCGTGCTCGGCCACCCCGCGGACGACACCTCGCGGTAGTACAGGAGTTGACCGGTTGACGAGGTCAGGACGAACCACGGCAGGCCCAGAACCTCGTATCCGTCGGCCAGCTTCCCGGTTTCATCGAGAGCCACCGGATATGACAGCGGCTTCGGGAGGCGCTCGAGGAATTGCGTGGGCGTCTTCAAGCTCGGCTCGACGCTCGCCTCGTCCACCGCCGTCAGCGGCGGCAACCCGCTGCGGGCGGCAATCGCCTGATAGCGATTGAGTGAGTCCAACTCGCCGGCAAGACCGCTCGTCTCTTGATCCCACGTTGCGAAGAACACGAACAGCCTGGCCGACTTGCCGGGACCCAACTTGACCGTCCCGCCCCCGACGCGCGGCACCGTCGCGGGCTCGCTCGGCGGGGTGGGCTGGATCTGCGCATAGGAGACATCTACGTGGACCTTGGGGCGCCCCGGCAGCAACGCCGAGGCGCTCTGGGCCAGCAGCTGACCCAGTTGGGGGACCGCGGTGTAAGACATCTGGGTCATGTAGAGGCGGGAGAGCCGGCCCTGGCTGTCGATCACGAACAGCGCGGGCGTGTGAGTGATCTCTCCGCTCTGGACCGCCGCTTCGATCCCGTAGGCCTTCCAGACCTGCTTCAGCTGCGCCAGCGAGCCGGTCAGGAACCTCCATGAGTGGAGCATCCCATGCAGCTCCGAGTAGGACCATACGTCCTCGACCGAGATCGCGGCCGGATCCGCATCGACACCGAGCAGCTCGATCTGCGACCCGGCCTTGCCCAGCACCGCCTTGGCATCCAGCATCGCCGTCGTCGTGAGTGGACACACCGTCGTGCACTCGGAGTCGTTAAAGGCCAGGATCACGACCTTCCCGCGAAACGAGTGCAGCGAGACCGACTGTCCGAACTGGTCCGACAGCGTGAAATCGGAAGCCGCGCCGTGCACCGGCGTGCCGGGATCGAGGTAGGGGTTGGCCGCCAGCGCATCGGCCTGCGACTGGGCCGGCGCATTCGAACGCACGACGATGATCGCGCCGGTCACGACGAGGAACAGCACCACCGCACTGCCAGGGATCGCCAGACGCGCGGCCGACGCCCCGGACGGCCGCCACCGTAGATGCAACGAGAAGCGTGGCCGGGTCCAGCCCCGTCGGCGAGCCATCCGGACGACCACGAAGGCGATGCCGGCGATCGCCACGAGGGCAAGTGCGACGCTCCCCAGCACGTCATCCGTGCTCTGTTGCGGGGCCGGAGGCTGCGCGGGGCTGACCGCTGGAGTCGGCACAGGCGATGCCCCGGACGCCGTTGCGCGGGAGGAGAGCTTCACGCCGCTGGCGAGGGCTAGCTTGTTGAGCGCCGTCTCGGTGGCCTCGAACAACCCGGCGCCCCCGGATCGGACCGACACCCCCGACAGCACCCGATACTCCGACGCCGGCGAGTGACCGGGCCAGTTGAACCCGAACCCCTGCGGCATCACCACCAACAGCCGCTGTTTGTAGGCGAGCGACAGCTCGTATCCGAGGAACCGGGCGTATGTGCGCGGCTGACGCCAGAGTTCCGTCACCGCGCCCAGGTCGAACGGGCTGGCAATGATCGCCACGCGGACCGGAAAGCCAGCCCCGGCCGCCGCCTTCAGCAACGCTCCCAGCTCGACTTGCTGCTGCACCGACAGACCGGCATCCGAGCCCGCAAACAGGTTCTGGTAGACGAGCACATCGCTTCCGGGGTCCCCGTCCGCTCGCGCGCTCGATGCGATTCCCCCGACGAGGAGGAGGACGAGCACGGCCAGCAGGCACACGCGCCGGCTCCCTGCACTCGCAGTTTTGGGGTATGCCCGAGCCAGCCCTCCAGCGGGCGAGAGCTCGACGGGAATGTCACGCGCCCACAACAACTGGCGCGAGGCAAGATACGCGAAGCCCGGAATCGACGCGAGCGTTCGGCGTTAGGGCTCTGTGTGCACGACGACGTCCTGCATGTGCGGCTGGCCCTCCCGGATGTCGTCCTCGAGCCGGCTGGCGAGGTCGTGCGCCTGCGCCAGTGCCATGTCGGCCGGCACCGCCACGCTCACGAACACGACGAGGCCGCCGGCGGCGTGAAGCAGTCGGAGCTGCCGGGGCGGCTCGCCGGTGCGAGCGAGCACCAGTCGCGAGATCCGCTCCCGCGCGGCGTCGTCGGGATGTTCGCGGTCCTCGTCCGGGCGGGCCGCGACCGGCTGCTCGAGCGGCTCCAGATGCGTCTGGACGTCCTCGACGCCCGGGTCGTCGCGAAGCGCGGCCTCGACCCGCTCGGCCACTTCGTGCGCCTCGTCGATGGCGACGTCCGGGGCCATCTTCAGATGCAGCGACACGCTCACGAGGCCGTCGTGCTCGTAGACCGTGATGTCGTGCGCTTCCCTCACGAGCGGCTCCGCGAGCGCGATCGCCAGCACCCGGTCGCGCAGGTCAAGACCCTCCTGCCGGGGCTCGAGGTGCACGACGACGTCGGTGTCGGGTAGCGCGTTCTGCACCGCCGCCTCGACGGCATCGGCGGTGGTGTGGCTCTCCACGACGGCCTGGCCGGGCGGCACAGCAACGACCGCGTCCGCGAAGTAGCGCCCGCCGGACTCGCGTACTCGTAGGCGGCGCAGCTCAACGGCGTCGCCGAGCTCGCTGATGGCGACCTCGGCTTTCTCGCGGGCATCCTCCGGAGTGGTATCCATCAACACCCGCGCGTTCTCGTAGATCAACCGGCTCGCGGCGGCGAAGATGATGCCCGCGACGAGGATGGCGGCGACCGAGTCCCCGTCCTCGAACCCGGCGGCGACCGCGACGAGGCCGCCGAGTACGACGAGAGAGCCAACCATGTCTCCGGCGAAATGGAACGCGTTCGAACGCAGCGCCGCGGACTTGTAGATCCGAGCGGTCCGGAGCGACACGGCAATACGCGACATGTCGACGGCCAGCGCGACGCCGATGACGGCGAAGACGTACCAGCGCGCGTCAAGCTCATGTCCGCCCCGGGCGAGTCGAACGATCGCCGCGGCCACGATGAACACGCCACCACCGAGGAGGATCCCGGCCTCGCCGAGCGCGGCCAGGTTCTCGGCCCGCCGGTGTCCGTAGGGATGGTCCCGATCCGCGGGGCGAACCGCGAACCGGATCGCGAAGAACGTCAAGACCGCGGCCACGACGTCGCCGGAGGACTCGATGCCCGCGGACACGAGACCGAGGCTGCTCGCGACGATCCCCGTGCCGAGCTTGAGCGCCACCAGCACGGCCGCTGCGCCAATCGACATCAGCGCCGTGCGCGACTGACCTCCAGCGGCCCCGGCTTGCCTCTCCTCGTTCATCGTCGTGGTCACGTCGGCGGGCATGAGCCGACTAGGGTAGGGGCGATCCTCCCAGGCGCAACCTTTTCCGCCACCGCCGGGTTGGCTTGTTGCCATGCTTCTCGCGGGCGATAGGTAAGACCAGCCCACCGACCACGGACATACGTAGGCGTCACCAAGGTCAAACCGAGGGGCAGTGAGAGACGGCGGTTTGGGGGAGCACCCGAAGCGCGCCTGCCCTGTGGCCAACCTACAACCAGAAGGAGTGGACTATGCGCTTGCTCTCACGCTTGGCGCTGCCGTGCGCCATGCTGGCGGGGGTTCTGTCGGCTCCCGCGATCGCCTCCGCGCACGCGGGTCGGTTCGGATTGGGGGATCGGGGATACGTGTACCTCAACAACAACAGCGCCGGAGCGAACACGATCTCCGGCTTCAGCCGCGCCGGTGATGGCGTTCTCACGGCACTGCCAGGCTCGCCGTTTGCCGCCGGGGGAGCGGGACTGGGTGCCGGTCTTGCGTCCCAGGGCGCGATCGAGACGGCTGATCATCGCTACGTGCTCGCGGTGGACGCCGGCAGCAACCAGATCTCCGTGCTGCGGATCGGTTGGGGAGGCGCGCTGACGCCGGTCGCGGGGAGTCCGTTCAGCTCCGGTGGAATCGAGCCGGACAGCATCACCGTTAACCGGGGCCTCGTGTACGTCGCGAACACTGGCACCGGCGCCAGCAATTACACGGGGTTCACGCTGACCCGAGGAGGGCGGCTGATCCCGCTGTGGGGCTCGACCGTGCCGGTGTCAGCCGGATCAGGCCTCGGAGAGGTCGTGCTCAACGGCGATAACACCAGGCTGGCCGGGATGCGTGTGGGTACTTCGCTGATCGACAGCTTCTGGCTGGGCTGGACGGGGCGGCCGCACGCGGCTCCCGGATCGCCGTTCGCCGCGCAGGGTCTAGGTCCGTTCGGGAGCGAGTTCCGGCCGACGAACCCTGACCAGCTGTTCGTCGACAACGCTCACAACGGCACGGGCCTCGGGACCGTCTCGGCCTACAACGACCTGCCCAACGCCACGCTGTCCTCGATCGGCAGCTCGCCGTTCGCGGACTTCCAGACTGCGCCGTGCTGGGTCGTCGTCAGCCCCGACGGACGCTATCTGTACGCGCTCGACACGGGCTCGGGATACATCTCGGCTTACGCGATCGCGCCGAACGGGAAACTCAACCTGCTCAGCAATACGCCGGTCAGCTCGACCGCCGGGGTCACCGGAACCGACATCACGCTCAGCCCAGACGGCCGCACCCTCTACCTGAACATGGGCAAGCTCAACGGCGTCGGCGAGTTCTCGGTCGACGGTGGAACCGTCACGCAGCTTCCCGGTTCGCCCGTCGCGGCCGCGGGCAGCGGAAGCACAGCGGGCGTCACCGCGAGCTAGACACTCTTCTCCGCTTCGACGAGCCCACCAATCCGCGGGCTGGGCGTGGTCCCAGCTCGCGGGTGGCCCGTTCGGCCGTCAGTGGCGGGTTTGGGCCGCTGGATGGGTTCAGCGCCGGGAGTTGAGCTGTTCGGCGGTCGCGACGACGGAAGTCCGCTGGTAGAAGTCGACCGCGACGATCGCACCGGAGATGTGGCGCGCGCGGGTACATCGCAGGACGTGGGTGCGCAGGAACGCCGCGCGCCCGATCTGTGCGTTGATCGTGACGCTGGGAGGAAACGGAGGGATCCAGTAGTTCATCAACAGCATGGGGCTGTCGGCCTCGCCGCGGTAGCGATCGCAGCTGAGCTGACCCGGGTGCAGTGCGCCGAGCGGCGTGTCCTGGATGAACGCGAACGCGGGCATGTACCAGGCTGGCGAGCCCCCTTCCTCCTCGGAAAAGACGAGGAGGCGGTGGCCGCTCTTGATCAGATCCCCAAGGGTCGGCAATGGCGCGTGCAGCTTCAGGGTTGCCAGGTACGGCGCGAGTCCTGCCGAGTCGAAGCTGTGTTCGATCGTCGACGGCGGAACGTAGTCTTCAACGATCACGATCAGTACCTGGTCGGGGTGCTCGCGCAGGAACGTCGCGATCACGTCGAGCTCCTGATCGAGCGGTTCGGCGCCGAGCTCGCACAGGGTGTGGCACAGATACGGCTCCGGCGTGCCCTTTAGCGTGCCAAGGCCGATTCCGCCGGCGACTCTGTCGGCGACCCGCAAAGCGCTCTCCGGCAGTTGCTGGGCGACCTTGTTGCGATCCGATCCCTCGGCGGTGAGGTCGGTCCGCACGCGCCCGGTGGCCGGGTCGTAGACGCCGAAGTGGATGTCGATCAGAAACGCCCGGATGCCCGCCTGAAGTTGACGAGCGATCGGATAGGTCTGGTTCGCGAAGTACCAGCCAGGCTCGTCCGAGGCCGCGAACGAGTTGTGCGTGCCGGCAAAGATCACGTCGTTGACCGGCCGCGAGCACAACGCCGGCGATCCATTGCACGAGAGCTTCCCGGTCACGTGCTGGTCGGCTCCGCACGCCGCGCAGAGAAGAACAGCCACCACGACCACGGGGATCGCTGCGAGGCTCCGTGGACGGGATGGCCGCATTTGACGAGTGGATGTTGTCACGCGCGCCTCGATCGGCCGCGTGTGCCGTCCGGAAGCCAGATCCGGGGCTGTAGTGAGCCGGTCGTAACATTGATAGGTCAGACAGTGTGGGAACACGAGGAGGTTCGACGATGACCGAGGGCCAGCAGGGCTCGAGCTGGAACATCGCGGAGTGGCACGGCAAGATGCTGCTCGATAGCGAGGGGGAGA
>DATBYI010000140.1:0-6050 GCA_036513815.1 Solirubrobacteraceae bacterium | reverse complement strand
GCGGCGAGCATGTCCTCGAGCCGTCCGGTGTCCTTCCACCACCCCTTGACGATGTGCGGCTCGACGCGATGGCCGTCGTCGACGAGTCGCTGGATCGCGTCGGTGATCTCGAGCTCGCCACGGGCCGAGGGCTCGATCGCCTTCGCCGCGAGATGCACGCGGGAGGTGAACATGTACACGCCGACGAGCGCGAGGTCAGTGCGGGGCTCGCGCGGCTTCTCGACGAGGCGCACCACTGCGCCGTCCGACAGCTCGGCCACGCCGTAGTTCTCGGGGTCGGGCACCTGGGTGAGCAGGATCAGCGCGTCGGGCCGGCCGGCCTGGAACCGCGACACGAGATCGCCGATGCCGCCCTGCAGCAGGTTGTCCCCCAGGTACATCACGAACGGTGAGTCGCCCAGGAACGGTTCGGCGGTCAGGACCGCGTGGGCCAGTCCCGCCGGTTCGTCTTGAAGGATGTAGGTGATTCGGATCCCGAACAGAGAGCCGTCCCCGGCGGCGGCCCGGATCTCGTCGCCGGTCTCGGGCGCGATGATGATCCCCACGTCCTCGATCCCGGCCTGCGCCATCGCCTCGATCCCATAGAACAGCACGGGCTTGTTCGCGACCGGAACCAGCTGCTTGGCGCTGGTGTGAGTGATCGGGCGCAGGCGCGTGCCCCGACCACCGGACAGGATCAGCCCTTTGAGGGTCTCCATCGCCGCGCAGGCTAGCGGGGTGAGGATCAATCAGGGTCGGCGGCGCCTGACGGCGGCGCCTTAGCCCGCTGCGACGGCGGCGACGGCGGCGCGGATCGCCTCGGCCGCTTCGCGGACGGCGGCGCGCGCTTCCTCGGGCTCGAGCACGACCGCGTCGCCCGCCTCCTTGAGGACGTCGCGCACGAGGTAGCGCATGCTCGCGAAGCCGCGCTCGACGACGATCGCGCCGTCCTCGAGTTCTCCGGTGACGGTCCGTTCCTCGCGCGCCCAGCGGGCCCGTTCGGGCGAGATCCACACTCGCGCCCGGCGCGCGGCCGGCACCTCGCCGGTGCGGGGCCAGCCGTCGACGTCGGCGGCTGGATCGACGTCGGGGCGGGGCTCGAACGACTCGTCGGCCACGCTGGCGGACTTGAATCGGTCCAGGCGGAAGTGACGAACGTCTTCGCGCGAGGGGTCGTAGCTGGCCACATACCACCCCTCGCGTCCGTTGATGAGCGCGTAGGGCTCGACCGTCCGGGTCGAGAACTCGTCCTCGTTCGCCTTGTAGTACTCGAATGAGAGGAGTCGCCGCTGCGAGATTGCGCGCGAGACGACGGCCGAGATCTCCGCGTCGTCGCCGCCCGGCGAGGCGATCTGAAGGCCCTCGTGGACCGGGTCCTCCCCGAGCGCGGCCACCACCTTCTCGCGCACCGAGCTCAGCGACCCCTCCGGGATGTGCTCGCCGATCAGGTCGACCGCCGCCACGAGCGCCTTGGCCTCGACCGGCAGCAGGCGGGCCGGTCGGGCGAACGAGTCGCCGTAGGGCTCGGGCTCGACCTCGATCTTCCCGTCGTTGCCGAGCTCGGCGTACAGGACGTAGGTGCCCGCGCCGAAGTTGACGAGGTTGAGCACCGAGATGTCCTCGCGGAGCTCCTGCTCGGAGACCTTCAGGTCTCGGTAGAGCTCGCGGGCCTCGACCGCGCGCCCGGCGCGTCCGGCCTTGATCAGGATGCTGGCCAGCGTGACGAGCCGAGCGAACCGCTCGGGGCGGATCGCCCCGTCCGGGTGGTGGCCGTTGCCGGCGTCGACGACGCCTGGCTCGGTGGAGCGGACGGATTCCAGCTCCGAGTCCCCGTCGGTGGCGCTCACCGGCGCGACGACAGCCTCGCCCGAGTGGCGCTCGATGAGCAGCTCGAGCCGGTCGCTCAGCTGGTCGGCCAGCTCGGGCGGGCCGAGGATCCGGGCGTGCTCGCCGAGCCCGAGGACCCACGCGATCAGCTGCCGGGCGTTCGTGTACGGCGTGACGAACACGCGGTCGCCTTCCTCCCCCGACGCGCGCACCTCGCCGTAGCGGCCGAAGTGGCGCTCGATCTGCCAGGCGATCCGCCGTCCGATCCACACCTCGCCGGTGCCGACCGGATCTCCGAACTGCCAGTCGATCCGGTTGGCGTAGGCGCGCGGGTCGAAGTCAGCGGGACGCTGGAAATCGTGCTCGGCCTTGGTCGCATATCCCACCTTGCCCCGGATCCGGGACAGGCGAAAGACGCGGAGCGCCTTGCGCTCGTGCGAGTGCCCGATCAGGTAGAACTGGCCGCTGGGCTGGAACAGCAGGTGGTAGGGATCGACCTTGCGCGTCCCCCACTCGCCTCGCTCCATCGTGTAGTAGTCGAACACGATCGTCTTGCGGCGGAAGATCGCCGTTTCGATCTTGGCCAGTCGCTGGCTCAGCTCGTGCCCGCCGGCGGCGCCGGTGATCCCCAGCGCCACCGTGTGCTGCTCGGGCGATCCGAGCGGGCTGGGCCGCCCCCACGAGATCTGCTGCAGGGCGATCCGCAGCGGCTCGGCGTAGGCGAACTCGCCGTCGAGCAGGTGGAGCGCCGTATGGAGCGCCGCCAGCTCCTGGTCGGTGAACTCGATCGGGGGGAGGTGGAAGTTCTCGGGCGCGAGCGAGTAGGTCTCCTGCTCGACGAGCCCGTCGACCGGCTTCTCGACCGATAGGACGATCCGCAGCGCCTCGAGCTCGGAACGGTCGGCGTAGAAGCGGCGCGCGAACGCGTCCTCGTTCATCGCGCTGTAGCCCTCGACGTCGCGCCGGATCTCCTGCGCAGTCACCGGACGCCGTTCCGCCATCAGATATGAGATCAGCGACAGCTGACGGATCAGCTTTTCCGTGTCCTTGGCCATCCCTGCTGCAACTGTAGTTCGAGCGGCTCGAGAGCGACGCAGAGGGGCGCCCGGGGACCCAAATCGGAACGCTATTTGCGGTCTTTTGCCGGGAAGCTGTAACGGGGCGTTGACGAGCCGTGTCAGGCCGCTTGGCGGTCGGCCTCGGCCCGCTGCGCGAAGTACGCGCCGCCGCCCAGCGCCTTGTCGTAGGCCGACCACTGCGCACCGGCTGGGAGGTCCTTCTCGAGCCGATCAAAGCTGCCGAGTCGGCCGCCGAGGTTGTCGATCATGTGGACGAGCGTCGCCTCCCGCGTGCAGGGCACGACCGGGCTGCCGTGTTCGAGCGAGCCATGATGGCTGAGGATGATGTGCAGCACCGCCTGGGCGAGCTCGGGTGGGAAGCCGTCGAGCCGCTCGATCGCCCGGCGCACTCGGTAGTAGCCGAGCACGATCTCCCCCTGGAGGCGGCCGTCGTCTGACATCACGATCGCGCCGTCGTGGACCTCGTAGGCGTCGAGCTTGCCGATGTCGTGCAGGAGCGCGCCGGTCACGGCGACGTCCCGATCGAGCCCCGGGAAGGTGGCCGAGATCGCGCTGACCGATTGGGCGACGGTTAGCGAGTGCTCGAGCAGACCGTGCCGGTAGGCGTGGTGGTAGCGCTTGCCCGCGGGCGCTTCCCGGTAGCCGGCCCACGTCTCGGCGAACACGGCGCTCAGAAGCAGCCGCAGATGGTGGTTCTGGACCGTGGTCAGCAGCTCCTGGAGATCGCTCTCCATGTGCGAGATCTCGCGGGCCGGGCCGTCGTGGAGGTCCTCGTGGGTGTATTCGCCGTCGCGGGCGGCGCGCAGACTGCGGACCGCGAGCCGCTCGCCGGACAGGTGCCCCGTGACGAACACGACCTCGCCGGGGCGGCATATCTCACCGGCGGAGAACGCGACGGTGGCGAACACGCTCCCGGTGCGGTCGCCGAGGAGGAGCGTCAGGTGCTGGCCGGCATCCCGCCGCTCAACCTGGCGGACCAAGAGCGCCTGCGAGACCTCACATCCGTCCGCAAATTCCCGCACTTTCATGGCTTCACGAAGATAAAGTGGCCCGCGGACGGCAATCTCAGGCGCCACCGTTAGGCGCGACCGACCCAACTCCAAGGCGCCGCCGTCAGGCGTCCCAGCTAAATGAAACGCAGCGCGATCGTCACCGGAGGAACGGGCGGGCTTGGATCCGCGGTCGTCGCGCGGCTGCTCGACGACGGCTGGCGCGTGGTCGTGCCCTGGATCGTGGAAGGCGAGCTCGAACGGGTGACGCCTCGGGATGGGCTCGAGCTGGTCGAGGCCGACCTGTTCGATGAGACCGCGGTGGCCTCGGTGGTCGAGTTGGCAGCCGGCGATGGCTCGGCGCCCCTGCGTGGCGTGGTCAACCTCGTCGGCGGCTTCGCGGCCGGCGCACGCGTGCACGAGACTCCGATCGACGATTTCGAGCGCCAGTTCCGGCTGAACCTGCGGCCCACCTACCTGGTCACGGCGGCGGCGGTGCCCTACCTGCTCGAGGCCGGCGGCGGCTCGATCGTGTGCGTGGGTACGCGCGCCGCACTGCAGCCGTTCAGCGGTGCCGCCGGGTACGTGGCGTCCAAGGCGGCGGTGATCGCGTTCGCGCAGGCGGTGGCGGTTGAATACAAGAACGACGGGATCCGCTGCAACGCGATCCTCCCGAGCGTGATCGACACGCCGGCCAACCGAGCGTCGATGCCCAAAGCCGACCACGATCGATGGGTCAAGCCGGCCGAGATCGCCGGTGTGATCGCGCAGCTCCTCGGCGACGACTCGAAGCCGACGAGCGGTGCCGCGGTGCCGGTCTACGGCCGAGCCTGAAACCTCGGCCTCACTGAAATTCTCGCTGCAAAGGGAGGAGTTCTTGGCTCCGGCTGGTAGGTTCGCCGCTTGCTCCGAGTGGGACGCGCCCTGTCGATCGGCACGCTCATCGCCGTTGCCGTCGTGCTCTCCGGCACCGGTGCCAGCGAAGGTAGCCTGGCGGGACGCTACGCGGCCGGCCAGCAGCGAGCCAACCGGCTGCAGCAGTCGATCCAGGCCGACAGCAAGGTGATCCAAAGCTACGAGGGGAGGATCAGCAACCTCGAGTCGGAGCTGGCCGTGGTCGAGCAGAGCGTCGAGACCCAGGAGGGATTGCTGAACCAGGTCGACGCCGAGCTGACCGCGGCGCGCACTCGCCTGACGTCCTTGGAGGCGCGGTACCGGCGTGGTCGAAAGATGCTCGCGGCCCAGCTCGTGGCCGACTACGAGTCTCCCCAACCCACGCTGGTGGACGTGGTCCTCCAGGCCCGCGGATGGGACGACCTGATGAACAAGCTGAGCGGCCTCAAGACGATCGCGGGGTCGAACGCGCGGACGATCCGCGAGATCAACACGACGCGGATCGCGGTGGCCGCCGAGGCCCGCCGGCTGGCGAAAATCCAGGCTCGCCGCAAGCGTGCCACGGCGGCGGTGCTCGTCGAGCGCGCGGAGATCGTGCAGCTGCGACTGACCATCGTCGGGCGCGAGCTCGCGGTATCGCACGACCGGAGCCAGAAGAGCGGCCAGCTGGGCTCGCTGCGACACCTCCTGGCCCGGGAGTCGGCGACGCTGGAGGCGCAGGCGGCGAGGGCGCAGCAGGCGTCCTTCGCGATCGGTGCGCCGCCCGCCGGCGGCTGCGTCGACACGCCGTTCGTGGCCCACGGCGGCGAGTTCGGGTTCTTCCCGGCGCCGGGTACGAACTACACCGTCAACGAGGAGCCGGTCATCGCCGCCCGCCTTGACGCCCTTGGCCGGTCGCTCCAGCTCCACCTGATCGGAGTCTCGGGCTACCGCTCGCCGCAGCACTCGGTCGAGGTCGGCGGGTACGCCGACGATCCGCACACGAAGGGCGAAGCGTCCGACACGCCCGGCGTGGAGGGCGTGCCCGAGGCGACGCTCGAGCGGTTCTGTCTCACGCGCCCCTTCCCCGGCGCGCGGGAGGCGGATCACATCCAGGAGCTCGGCTCTCCGATCTAGTCCGGGCTCCGGGCGGCCGTGTCACGGTCTGGGCCGGGCAGCGTCAGGCGTCGTCGGGCGTCGTCGGGCGTCGTCGGGCGTCGTCGGGCGTCGTCGGGCGTCGTCAGGCGTCGTCAGGCGTCGTGGGGCGTCGTCAGTCGTCGAACCGGCGGACACGGAGCGCGAA
>DATBYI010000139.1:0-5066 GCA_036513815.1 Solirubrobacteraceae bacterium | reverse complement strand
CGAGCAGGCCTCCCGGCGCCCCCGCAAGGCAGCGATCCGCGGCGCGGTCAACGACGCGCTCGCCCGCGCCGGCCTGCTCGACGAGGTCGCCGACAACCTGGACCATCCGGCGCTCCGGCTGTCGGGCGGGCAGCAGCAGCGACTATGCATCGCCCGCGCGCTGGCCGCCGACCCGGAGGTCCTCCTCCTCGACGAGCCGTGCTCGGCGCTCGACCCGGTCTCGACCCGGCTGATCGAGGAGCTGATCATCAAGCTCCGCGAGGACGTTGCGGTCGTGATCGTCACCCACAACCTGCAACAGGCCTACCGCGTCGCCGACTACGTAGCGTTCATGTATCTGGGCGAACTCGTCGAGTACGGGAGCGCGCAGAAGATGTTCGGCTCGCCTGCCCAGCAGCGGACCAGGGATTACGTGGGTGGTGCGTTCGGTTAAGCGCGTATCGGCGGCCTTCGCGGCCACGGCGCCCGTCGCGGTGCTGCTCACCGGCTGCGTGTCCACGCAGACGGTGGCCTCCCGGGCCAGGCTGGTCGACGCGCGGATCCTGGCCAGCCAGATTCCGACCGAGGTCACGCGGGCGAACCCGGCCGTGACGGTCGGAGCACCGGTGGTAATCCGCGATCGCGCCGCCACCGCGATCGTGGTCACGGTGCGCAATGACTCGGCGCGTGTACTGACCGACCTCCCGATCTCCGTTGGCGTCCGCACCCACTCGGGACGCGACAGCTATCTCAATAGCTCGGCCGACCTGGGTTACTTCGCAAACCACGTCGCGTCGATCGGCCCTGGTGCCACCACCACGTGGGTCTTGACGACCGGCGCTCGGATCCCACCGGGACGCGTGTTCGCGACCGTGGGCGTCGCCCAGCTGCATCCGAGCTTGAGTCGTTCGCTGCCGTCCATCACGGTGTCGCTCCGGGCGATGCAGCCGGAGCGCGGCGACCAAGTGACCCTTAAGGTGTCGATTCTCAATCGCTCGGCGATTCCGCAGTACTCCCTCCCGATCTATGCGGTCGCGCTTCGTGGCGACCACGAGGTCGCGGCCGGGCGGACAACGGTCGCGCATATCGGCAGCCACGGAACGACGACCTCGACCGTCAGCTTGCTCGGCAGCCTGCGCTACGGCGCGGTGCGGCTGATCGCGCCACCGACGATCTTCAACTAGGAGCAAGGCGATGAGCACGACCGAAACCGAAATAACTCAGGACCTATCGGCGCCAGCGCCGCCGGCCGAGCAATATGAGAGCTGCGAGCATTGCGCGGCGCCGGTCGAGGCGACTCAGCGGTACTGCGTCGTGTGCGGTACGCGTCGCAAGCACGTCTATGACCCGGCGGCCCGATTCCTCGCCGAGGCCACCGGTCGGACGCGCAACACGCGCGGTGCCCGGCCTGCGGCTCGGTCCCCGCGCCGCTCCGCCGGCCTCGGACTGGCCGTCGCCCTGGCCGCGATCCCGCTTGCCGTGGCCGTCGGCGTGCTGATCGCACACTCCGGAAACAACGTCAACAACAAGCTCCTCGCCGCGCTCCGGGCCGAGAAGCCCCCGGTCGTGAACGTCAACGGTGGCGCGGGAGGGAGTGGCGCGACCGCCGCGAGCACGACCGCCGCGGCCACGAGCACGCCGGTGTCCCGACTGACCAGCAACTTCGGCCTCCAACAAGGTTACGCGGTCGAGCTTCAGACCCTGCCCGGTTCCGGCACGACGCAAGCAAAGGTGACAGCGGCCGAAGCAAAGGCACGGGCCCACGGCGCCGCCAAAGTCGGCCTGATCAGCCAGTCGGACTTCAAGGTCACCCCGGCGCCGCCGGCCGGCGACTACGTGATCTATTCAGGGCAGTACAGCTCGAGTGCCTCCGCGACCAGCGCGCTCGACAAGCTTAAGCACGCGTTTCCGTCCGCCCGCGTCATCCACGTCAGCTCGGCGACCGCGGCCGCCGTCGGCTCCGACAAGGTGCTGTCTAGGACGCAGTACGGCAGCGCGCAGCAGGTCACCGGGTACAAGCCGACGGCAAGCCAGCTCTCGACCGGCGGGCAGATCGCCAACCAGGAAAGCAAGGAGGAAAACGGCAACTACGTCAAATCGCAGCAGGGCCTTCCCTCCGTGATCTCGGTGCCGTGATAGCGCTGCGCCGCAAGCAGTCGGCGAAAGCGCCGCCGTCGGGCGCCGCCAACAATTCCTCTAGCTCCACGGAGCATCCGGTGGCGCGTACGCCCACCGATCCCGAGCTGCTGGCTCAGCGCGACCGGCTGGTCGAGCGCTTCGCGCACATGCAGTCGGAGCTCGGTGGCCTGTTCTATGAGATGGCGATCCGCGACCACGTCCGGCTGGAGGTCCTGATTCCCAAAGCGGCCGAGCTCCAGCGACTTGACGCGGAGCTGGCCCAGCTCGAGCGGATGATCGACTCGGGGAACTCGAGCGTCGGCGGCCATTGCCCGGCCTGCGGTGCCCTGTACGCCCACGGGGCCGCGTTTTGCGCCCAGTGCGCCCATCCTCTCACCGCGTGATGTTCCGCCGCCTCCGCAATATCCGCCTCACGTGGACGCAGGTAGCAATCGTGGCGGCGGCCTCCGCGCTCGCCACCGCGGTAATCATCGCGGTGGCCACCCAGGGCAACGGGCTGTCTTACTCGGAGCTCGCGGCACTGCGCCAGAGGGTGGCTGTGCACACGACGCCCTCCTCGACGACAGCTCCGCGGACGACGCCGGCCGCGTCGGCGCCGCCGACGGCCGCACCGGCCGACACGTCCGACGGCGCATCGAGCCTTGCGAGCGCGTCGGAGCCGGCGAGCACGTCGGCGGACGCCACCGAGAACGCGAGCGGCTCCACCGGAGATGACGACACCGGAGATGACACGACCGACGACGGGACGACCGGCACATCAGGCACCGATACGACCACGAGCCCGACGCCCCTGGCGGGGCACGTATTCGTGATCGCGCTCACCACGCCGAGCTACCGGGCTGCTTTCGGCGCCGGCTCGGTCGCGCGTTATCTGAACCGCAAGCTCCGCCGCAAGGGTGTCCTTCTCACCGGTTACCGCACGCTCGGAGGATCCGAGCTCCCCGACTACTTGGCGATGGTCAGCGGACAAGCACCGAACTCCGACACCAAAACCGATTGTGCGATCTACGCCGAGTTTTCGGGGTCGGCGACTGCCTCGTCCGATGGCCAGGTGCCCGGCCCGGGCTGTGTATACCCGGACACCGTGTTGACGGTCGCCGACCAGGTCACCGCGAGCGGCAAGCAGTGGAAGGCGTATCTCGCGGATATGGGCGACTCGACCTGCGTTCACCCCAACTCGAACGTGGCCGACGACGTCGTGCTACCCGGCGCCGGCACTCAGTACGACACGCGACACAACCCGTTCATCTACTTCCACTCGCTGCTTGACCTCGGTGGCTGCAGCAGCAATGACGAGGGGCTGCAGAACCTGACCAAGGGTCTGCACAAGGCCAAGCGCACCCCGACCTACGCCTTCATCGCTCCCGGCCTGTGCGATGAGCCGTCCGCAGCACCCTGCCCTGACGGAACCCCGGCCGGTCTCGCCGGCGAGGACGCGTTTCTGAAGCGCTGGGTGCCGCCGATACTCGCCTCACCGGCCTACAAGCAGGACGGGGTGCTGATGATCGTGTTCGCGAAAGCGCCCGCGGACGGCTCTGGGTCGGTCCGGACGGGCGCGCTGATCCTCTCCCCCAAGGTCAAGGCTGGGTCGACGGTCTCAACGCACTACACGCCGTACTCCGTCCTGCGCTCTGTCGAGGACCTGCTCGGCTACACGCCGCTCGTGCACGCCAAGACCGCGAAGTCGTTCGCGACCGTGGCACTCGGCAGCCCCTAGCAGGCGGGCCCCTGGGGCGGACTGGGACCCGGCCGAGTTCCCAGCCCGCTCCAAGACGGCCAGACCGACGGGCCTACTTCTTCTTCTTGCCCGAGTTCTTCGGCACGAACGGGGTCTTGGCCCCGGCCTTCGCCGGGCTCGGGCACTTGCCGGACAGATACAGCCGGAACGGCCCGTCCTCGGCGCCGGTCGTGTCGGACACCACGAGCTCCACGACGGCCCCCGGCTGAGGCTTCGTGCCCTTCGGCGATCCCTTCGGGATATAGGGGCAGTACGGATCGGTGGTGTCGATCTGGCCCTCCGCGGTGTTCGGAGCAGCCATGACCCCGCCGGCACCCGCATTGCAGTTCACGCCGTTGCCCGGCAGCGTCCCCGAGCAGCTGAATACCTCTTTCGGGTCGGCCGAACCATCCGGGTCGAACACTGACACGCTGCTCGCGAAGTCGTCGATCGTCGAGTAGTCATTCGGCTTGCGATTTACGATGAGCGTGTAGCTGGTGATGCCCCAGTCGCAGCTGAACTGGTAGTTGAGCAGGTTCGGATCCAGGAACGTGGGTTTGGCCCGCGTCACGGTTCCGCCGCACGAGGTGGTCGACTCCGGTGTCGGAGCGGCGGCCAGGGCCGACTGCGTGAGTAAACCGCCACCGAGGGCAAACGCGAGCGCGGCCGGCACCCACCATCGGCGGGTGATGCGCTTCGCCTTGCGATGCAACACAGCTAGACCTCCAGGGTTCGTTGACACGGCGGGTCGGCCGCGGATTCTCAGGTTGAGCCCTCAGGGCGACTGCCCGACCCGGCAATCTTCAGAAACTTTACAGAAATTGTGAAGTTCAGTGATGTGTGGACAGCGCCGCGCCCGGCCCTCGCCCCCGAGCTCGGGAGTACTACGGCCCTCTCTCGCCCATCCGCGAACCGTCCTCGCCTTCCTCCGCCGTGCCGTCGCCATCGCCGGTGCCCACCCACCTGCATACGCGGCCATTTGGTGGCGCTTCCGGATGCCGTGTCAGGTCATGCATGCCCCACATGCACGGTCTGCCACACGGTCGCCATCCCGTCGCGCTTGGCAGGTCTGCAGGTTCGGAGGACCTGCTGACGCGAGGAGCCCAATAGTGCGCCACTTCTAGGAATCGAATCGTGCGCCATTTCGGTGGCGACCGAGCCGGCTTTCAGGCTCGTCGGGTTGATCGACGAGAGGAGGCCGGGAGAGGTGGTGAGCGCGTTGGAGTGGGCG
>DATBYI010000138.1:0-5035 GCA_036513815.1 Solirubrobacteraceae bacterium | reverse complement strand
GACTGCGTCTCCGGCCATCTGCTCGCGGCCGAGCGCGGTGCCGCCGGCGAGCGCTACCTCCTGAACGGCATGACGCTGGCGATCGAGGACGCGCTCGCGCTCGCGGCGGAGGTGGCCGGGGTCCAGGCCCGCCCGCGGCTCGTGCCGCGGCAGGTCGCGACGGTCGCGGCGACCGCCGTCGAGCGGGGCTTCCGGCTGGTCGGCCGCCACCCGCCGGTGTGCCGCGAGATGGTCCGGACGCTCCTGCACGGCCATCGCTACGACGGCTCAAGGGCCGAACGCGAGCTCGGCCTCCACTACACCCAGCCGCGCGAGACACTCGGCAAGACCGTCGCTTGGGCGCGCGCGGAGGGCCTCATCCGCTAAGAGCGCCGCGCCCCCGGCGGCAGCGTACGTTCGTCGAAGATCGGCCCCTGCAGTGGGACTGACGCCGTTCGCCTGCCGATCCGGCGCAGATGACACCGGTCCTGCGTTCGCTCGACCTCGCCCGCCGTTCGCGCATCACGATCCTGCGCGACGGGTCGGCCGTGCGGCTCCGGCCGCTCGACGCCGACGAGCAGCCCGAGCTCCGCCGGTTCGTCGAGCGAGTCTCGGCCGATTCCCTGTACTCCCGCTTCTTCGGCATCCCGTCGTCACACCGCGCCGCAGCCTCGCTGGCGGACTGCGTGCGCCCGGGCGATATCGGGCTCGTCGCGCAGGGCGGCGCGCAGCTGTCGATCGTCGCGCATGCCGGCGCCTTCAGGGTCGGGCATGACGTGGCCGAGGCCGCCTTCCTCGTGGCCGACGAGTGGCAGGGACGCGGTCTCGGGTCGATGCTCCTCGCCCGCCTCGCCGCGGCCGCACGCGAGCGGGGGGTCGTGACGCTGGTGGCTCACGTGCTTCCGGGCAACCACGCGATGCTCGCCGTCTTCCGGCGTTCGGGCCATCCGGTGCGGATCGAGCCCGGGCAGGACGCGATCCGGGTCCTGATCGGCACGACGCCACTCCCGGAGACGGTCGCCCTGGTCGCCTGAGTCTCTCTCAAGTATCCGTCGCCATGGCCGATCGGAGTGGGGCAGGGCCGCCCAGATATGGCTATCGAGGAGTACATCGACATCGAGGAGCGCCCTTCGCGGGAGCGCGGCGGCGCGTGGTCGCTCGTCGAGCTCTCACAGCGCGACGGCGAGCTGGGCGCGCTCAGCCGCGACGTCTCGTGCGCGCTCGACACGCTCGCCCAGATCACGTCGGAATTCTCGTGTGACTCGGCCCGAAGCTCGCTCGCGGTCTCGGTCATCACCGACAACGTCCAGCAGCTGGCCGATCAGCTCCAGGGCGTGAGCGCCCGCACGAGCTCGCTGCGGACCTCGTCGGAGAGCGCGGCTCAGTCGGCTTCGGAGGCGGCCGAGCTCGCCGAGCAGCTCTCGCTCGAGAGCGCCCGCGGCCTCGATGTGCTGCGCCCGCTGATCGACGCGACCCGACAGATCTCAGAGGATGTCGTGCGAGTGCACGAGCTGGTCCAGACCCTCGCCCGCACCGAGCTCGCCAGCATCGGCGAGTTCTCGGCCATCATCGACCGAATCGCCGACCAGACCAAGCTGCTCGCGCTCAATGCGGCGATCGAGGCGGCGCGCGCGGGAGAGCACGGCCGAGGCTTCGCGGTCGTGGCCGACGAGGTCGGCAAGCTCGCCTCCGAGACGGCCTCTCGCACCGCGCAGATCCGCGAGACCGTGAAGCGCACGCGCTCGCAGATGGACGAGGTGATGGAGGTCATGTCGACCGCGCGCGAGTGGTCGGCCAAGACGACCATCGAGGCCGACACCGGCCTCGAGGTCCTCGAGCGCATCGCCGAGCTGATCGGCTCATCCAACGAACGCGCGATCGAGATTTCGACGCTGGCCGGTGAGCAGCGCGAAGACGTGCAAGCGATCGACACGAACCTTCAGGCGATCACCGCGGGCAGCGCGGAGATCGAACAGCACGCGAAGTCGGTGGCGCGCTCTCAGCTCGATCTGGCCTCGAGTGCGGAGCGAGCCTCGCTCATGCTCGGCCGGTTCGACACGGGCGGCGCGCTGTCCCGACTGCGCGGCCGCTGTGAGCAGCTCGCCGACGAGCTCCAGGCGATCCTCGAGGACGCGATCGACGGCCGCCGCGTGACCCTCTCGCAGGTGCTCGACCCGCGCTACGAGGAGGCCCGCGGGCCGCTGATCGCGCGCTTCGCCAGGTTGTTCGACGTCTCGCGCGCGGATCCGGCCGGGTTCTCGCCGCCCAAGTACCACACCGCCTACGACGCGCTCGTCGACCGGGCGATGATGGAGCGGATGGACGCGGTGCTCGCGGCCGAGCCGGGGCTCACCTTCGCGCTGCCGTTCGACCTGAACGTCTACGCGCCAGCCCACAACAGCATCGTCTCCAAGGACATCACGGGCGATCCGGCCAAGGACCTGGGCGGGAACCGGACCAAGCGCTTCTTCCTCGACTCGCCCGCGCTGACCCGCGCCAGCCGAATGGAGCTCGGCGTAAAGCTCCCGGCGGAGATTCTCACCCGGCACCAGTTTGTCGCCGCCGGCGCCAAACTGACCGAGCCGCCGCACGACAGCCGGCCGTTCCTGCTCCAGACCTACGCGCGCGACACCGGCGCGGTGCTCACGACACTCTCGGTGCCGCTCTACGTGAAGGGCCAGCGCTACGGCTGCGTCTGCCTGGGCTGGGATCCGGACCAGCTGCGCTGAGGCGCCGCCGTCAGGCGCCGCCTGACAAAGTCCGCTAGGCCGCGCCGTCAGGCGCCGCCGACAAGTCCACCAAGGCGCCGTCACCTACCCACTTGGTCGGTCCTACTCCTGACCATATCCCCGGCGAGGGCTGGCCGGGCGGTAGGATCGCTCCTAGACGACTGTGCAGGAGCGAAGGAGGAGTGGAGAACCTCACGTCCATCCCCGGAGCAACGGTCCCCGTGTCCGCGCCACCGCGACCGCGGGTCAGTAAGTTCCTGATCCCCGAGGTGATCTTCGGTCTCGGCACCCTCGGCGAGGTCGGTGGCGCGATTCGCCGTGTCGGCGGCCGGCGCCCGATGCTGGTCAGCGATCCCGGCGTGCTCGCGGCGGGTTGGGTGGAGCGGGCCATGCCGCATCTGGACGACGTCAGCGCGTCGTACCGGTTGTGGCACGACCTGACCCCGAATCCCAAGGACTTTGAGGTCCAGGCCGCCTTCGAGAGCTACCTCGAGAGCGGATGTGACGCTCTGCTGGCCATCGGCGGCGGGAGCTGCATCGACGTGGCCAAGGCGGTCGCGATCCTCAGCGGCAACGGCGGTCACATCCTCGACTACGAGGGCATCGACCGCGCCGCGGGCCCGATCCCGCCCACGGTGATGGTGCCGACGACCGGAGGCTCGGGGGCCGACGTGTCGCAGTTCTGCGTCGTGACCGACACAACCCGCCGGTTCAAGGTCACGATCGGCGGCCGCGCGCTCGTGCCCGAGATCTCGATCACCGACCCCGAGGTCCTGACCACGATGTCGTGCGAGCTGACCGCGCACACGGGCCTGGATGCGCTCAGCCACGCGATCGAGTCCTGCGTGTCCGAGGCGTGCGACTTCCTCAGCAAGGGGCACGCGGTGGCGGCGATCCAGGGCATCGTCGAGCATCTTCCTGCCGCCGTGCAGGACCCGGCCGATCTCACCGCGCGCGAGGGGATGGCGCGATCCAGCCTGCAGGCGGGCCTCGCCTTCAGCAACGCGCTGCTCGGCGCCACGCACGCGATCGCCCACCAGATCGGTGGTCTGCTCGACCTCCCGCACGGGCTCCTGAACGCCATCCTGCTCCCCCACGTGATGCGCTTCAACGCCGAGACCCACGCCGAGCGCTACGTCGACGTCGCCCGCGCGCTCGGCGTCAACACCGACCGGCTCGCCGCGGGGACCGCCGCCGAACGCGCCGTCGAGCGCGTCGAGGAACTCGCCCGTTCGCTCGAGATTCCGGCCGGCCTGCACGAGCTGGGGGTCGATCCGGGCGACTTCGACGCGTTCGCCCGCAACGCCCTGAGCGACGCGTACATAGCCACCAACCCGAGACCCGTCAGCGAGGACGATGTCCGCCGGATCTGCATCGCGGCCTACTGAACGCAAGTTCGAACCGCCCGCCGGCATGGATCCGCGGGCGCTCGAGCGCCTGATCGGCGTTCGCTCCTCGAGGCCGAACTTCTACGCCGCCTACCGCGACAAGTCCGCGCGTCTCGATCACACGATCGAGACGCTCGAGCGCATCTCCTCCGCGCTATGCACGGCGCCGGCCGGGCCCGTCGCGGTGTGCGACGCGGTCGTCGAGGCGGCCGCCCACCACTTCGACGCCCGGTGGGCCGCGATGGTGTTCTCCGGCGAGCACGCCGGCGTCGGGATGGCGCGCGTGTTCATTCACGCCAGCCACTGCGTGATCCAGCGCTGGGAGTTGCCGCCGCGGATGCTCGAGGAACTCACCGAACGCACGCTCGCCGCCCAGCGGCCTCTACTCGCCGACCACGACGAGGGGCTCGAGTTCGGTGGCGAGCCATGCGTCATCGTGACGGCTCCGATGCCGGTCCAGGGCGAGCCGGCCGGGATCCTCGCGGTCGGCCTTCCTGACGGCGTCTCGGTAGCGCCGAGCGATATCTCGATCCTCGTCACGCTGGCCAACCACGCCGGCGTCGCGCTGCACAACGCCTCGCTCTTCCAGGAGAACGAGCGGCGCACGGCCGAGATCGAGCGCCGGCGCGCGGAGCTCGAGGGAACGCTGCGGCGCCTCGAGCAGGCCGGGCGGCGACAGCTCCTCTCAGAGGAGCGCAACCGGATCGCGCGCGAGCTGCACGACAGCGTCGCCCAGCACCTCCTAACGATCGGCATGAACCTCGAATGGTGCCGGCGCCACGAGTCGACCTCGGCCGCGGTGCTCGAGCGGGTGCTCGCCGCCCAGTCGCTCGCCCGCTCGGCGATGGACGAGATCCGCGAGGTGATCTTCGGGCTGGCGAGCGACGGACAGACCGAGCTGCCTCGGGCGCTGCGCGACGTGATCGAGGACGTCGAGGC
>DATBYI010000137.1:0-3323 GCA_036513815.1 Solirubrobacteraceae bacterium | reverse complement strand
GGGACAGCGGTTACACCGAGTGAGCCATCAACCGCCAAGAGTCATGTTCGCCAGCGCCACCGACCCTTGTCCGTCGATGGCGCTCGACGAGTCGCCGACCATCACCTGGTACGTGCCGGCGCTCACCTCCCACTGGTTACTCGACGTGTCCCAGTGGGCGAACGACATGGCGTCGAGCGGAATTGTCACGGTCTCGCTCTGTCCCGGCGACAGCGACACCCGCTGGAAGCCCTTGAGCTGCTTGGGTGGCTCCCCCACCGCCGACGGGTCTCCGACGTAGACCTGCGCAACGTCGGCCCCGGCGCGAGATCCCGTGTTCGTGACGGTGAAGGCGACCGACGCGCCTGACGGCGTCGGCTTCACGGTGATCCCCGAGTAACGGAATGTCGTGTAGGAGAGGCCGTAGCCGAACGGGAACAGCGGCGTGATGTCCTTGGCGTCATACCAGCGATAGCCGACGAGCAGGCCCTCGCTGTAGATCGAGTGCGGTCCCACTGTGTCGCCCGCCTCCATGACTCCGGGGTACTGCGACGCCGTCTGGAGTGGGTCGTCGGACAGACTGACCGGGAAGGTGACTGGCAGCTTGCCCGACGGATCGACGTCGCCGAACAGGATCGGCGCGATCGCGTCGCCGTCCACCTGGCCGGGGTACCAGTTCTCCACGATGCCCTGCACCGAAGACGCCCAGGGCATGTCGATCGGGCCACCGCTCTGGATCACGACGATCGTGTGCGGATTCGCGCCGGCGACGGCCGAGACGAGCGCGTTCTCATCGAGTGGCGTGTAGGTGCACGAGTTGGACGAGGCGAAGTCAAGGAACGAGCACGTGCCGAAGTGGGCGTCGAGGTCGGGCCGGTCGGCGCCCTCGATCTCGGCGTCGCTCACGAACACGACCGCGACGTCGGCCGCCTTCGCAGCGGCGACCGCGTCCTCAGTGGCGTCGCCGTCGGCGTAGGTCACCACGTCGCCGGCCTGCGCCGCCCGCGTGGTGATGGCCTGAAGCGGCGAGACGACCCCTGGCTGGTAGCCGAATTCCGGCACGTGCCCGCTCCCGTAGCCCTGCTCGGCGAGCGTCGCGCCCGCCTGGTTGGCGGCAGGCCCGATCACCGCGATCCGCTTGCCGGCGCCGGCCAACGGAAGGGCGCCGCCGGCGTTCTTGAGGAGCACCGTCCCGTCCTGCGCCACGGTCGTCGCCATCGCGATGCTGTTCGCATTCGTGGCCGGCGTCGCCGCCGCCTGCGCGCCCTCGGCTGGCACGTGGTCGAACAGGCCGATCCGGAACATCGTGTAGAGGACGCGGCCGACCATGTCGTTCAGCGTGGCCATCGACACCTGGCCGTCCTGAACCGCGGTTTGCAAAGACGATCCGTAGTACTCGGGGTCCGTACCGACGCCACCGGGCATCTCCATGTCCATGCCGGCGTCCGCGGAGGCGACCGTCGAGTGGTTGGCGCCCCAGTCGGACATCACGAACCCGCTGAAGCCGAACTGGCCGTCGAGGACGTCGTGCAGCGTGTAGGGGTCCTGACACGCGTACACGCTGTTGATCCGGTTATACGAGCACATCACCGCGCCCACGCCCGCCTTGACCGCCGCATCGAAGGCGGGCAGATCGATCTCCTGCATGGTCCGCGCGCTCGCGTCCGAGGAGTCGGTCGTCCGATCCGTCTCCTGGTCGTTGAGCGCGAAATGCTTGACGGTGGCGATCACGTGCTGGGACTGGATCCCTCGGATGAGGGCCGCGGCCGACTGCCCGGTCAGGAAGGGGTCCTCGCCCATGTATTCGAAGTTGCGGCCGCCCAGCGGGTTGCGCGTGATGTCGACGCCCGGCCCGAGGAGCACGTTGACGCCCTTGGCCAACGCCTCACCTCCCAGCACGGCGCCGTACTGCTGCGCCAGCGTCGGGTCCCACGCCGCCGCGAGCGCGATGCTGTCCGGGAACGCGGTCGTCAGCTGCTGCTGATCCCCGACGCCGTTGGTCGCGTCGTTCAGGACCAGGGCCGGGATGCACAGCGCCGGGTTAGCCGCGATCGTGCTGGCCGCCTCCGGGTTCGCCGCCGTCGGGTTGAACTCGCCCGTGCCGGTGACCATCTGGATCTTGTCCGAGAGCGACATCGCGCCGAGCAGCTCGGACGTCCGCTTGGACGGCGACTGCGCCGGGTTCATCCACGGGCACGTGGCCGCACTCGCGCGGCCGGCGCTGATTCCCACCCCACCGATGAGGACCATCACTCCTGCGAGCAGGCTGAACCGACGAAGGCGCATCGCATCCTCCCTGGGACCTGGATGGTCGAGGAGTTTGCGGACCCATCGCCGTAGCTGTCAAATGGGAACCGACTCGCGACGACGCGCTGGGCAAATTCTTCAGCTAGCCTCACACAGCTCCGACACTGCGGCTCGAACCTCTCACCGTGTCCAGACTGCAACGCGCGCGCTCCGCGCCAATCATCCGCTTCCTCGCCATCGGCGTCTGCTCGACGCTGGCCTACGTGCTGCTGTACATCGCGCTCGCTGATCCGCTGGGGTCGGGGCTGGCCAACGACGTCGCGCTCGCGCTCACCACGGTGGCCAACACGGCGGCCAATCGTCGCGTGACCTTCGGTATCCGGGGCCGCGAGAAGATGCTCCGCCACCAGGTGGCTGCCTTCGGGGTCTTCCTCGTCGCGCTTGCCTTCACCAACGGCGCGCTCGCCCTCCTGCATAGCTTCGACCCGCACCCGGCCCGCCTCCTCGAGGCGGCGGCGCTCGTGCTGGCCAACCTCGTCGCGACGCTGAGCCGATACGTGGCGCTCTCGAGCTGGGTGTTCCGCGCCCGGCCCGCCCGCGCCTAGCGGGAGCGTGGCGGCGGCGCCTTAGCGCGGCGTCGCGCGGCCGCGCATCCGGAGCGCGTCGGACTCGAGCACGGCGGGATTGACGACGTGCTCGGGTACATCGCCCTTGAGCGCGTCCGCGACGTTGGTGGCGGCTCGGGTCTGAACCTCGTGGATCGAGGCGTCAGAGTAGAAGGCGGCGTGCGGGGTCACGATCAGGTTCGGCGCGGCGAGGAGCGGCAAACCGGCCGGCGGCGGCTCCTCTGAGAGCACGTCAAGCGCGGCGCCCGCGATCTCCTGCTTGCCGAGCGCGCGGGCCAGGGCCTGCTCGTCGATCAGCGCGCCGCGCGAGGTGTTGATCAGGTAGGCGCTCGGTCTCATCTGCGCCAGCTCGCGCGGTCCGATCAGGCCGGTCGTCTCGGGGGTCGCGGGGACGTGGAGGGATACGTAGTCGGCGGCGCAGAGCAGGTTCTCCAGGGACGGAGCGATCTCCACCCCGCTCGTCAGCTCGGC
>DATBYI010000136.1:0-2292 GCA_036513815.1 Solirubrobacteraceae bacterium | reverse complement strand
CGCGCGCGGCCATCAGCCAGATGCGCACGCCGCTCGGCCTCGTCGGCGCCTGCGCGCTCACGTCACGCCCGGTGGGGGAACTTCGAGAAGTCGGGTTTGCGCTTCTCGAGATACGCGTTGCGCCCCTCCTGCGCCTCCTCGCTCATGTAGAAGAGGAGGTTGGCGTCATGGGCAAGCTGCTGGATGCCGGCGAGGCCGTCCTCGTCGGCGTTGAAGCTGGCTTTGAGCATGCGCAGGGCGAACGGGGACATGGCGAGCATCTCCCGGCACCACTTAACCGTCTCCTGCTCGAGCTCCTCGAGTGGGACGACGGTGTTGACGAGGCCCATCTCGCGTGCCTCCTGCGCGCCGTACTGCCGGCACAGGAACCAGATCTCCTTGGCCTTCTTGGGGCCGACGAGGCGCGAGAGGACGGTGGCGCCGAAGCCGCCGTCGAAGGAGCCGACCTTGGGCCCGGTCTGGCCGAAGCGCGCGTTGTCGGCCGCGATCGTGAGGTCGCAGATGACGTGCAGGACGTGGCCGCCGCCGATCGCGTAGCCGGCCACCATCGCCACCACCGGTTTGGGCAGCCGGCGGATCTGCACGTGCAGGTCGGTGACCTCGAAGCGCCCGACCGACTCGTGCCTGCCGGCCTGGGCCGGGTCGGCGCCGGTCACGTAGCCGCCGCGGGAACCCCGGACGCGCTGATCGCCGCCCGAGCAGAAAGCGTCCGGACCCTCGCCGGTCAGGATGATCACGCCGATGTCGAGGTCCTCGCGCGCACGGGCAAACGCGTCGGAGAGCTCGAGGACGGTCTCGGGCCGGAACGCGTTGCGGACCTCCGGGCGGTTGATGGTGATCTTGGCGATGCCCGCGGCGTCGTCAACGCCCGTCTCGTAGCGGATGTCCTCGTACTCGGCGGCCGGTTTCCAGGTCGTTGGCACGCGGGCGAGACTACCGTGTCGGTCGTGTCCAACTGGCTCACCGCCGCGGCGGCCCGACATCCCGATCGGATTGCCATCGAGGGGCCCGAGCGGTCGCTGACCTACGCGGAGCTGCGCCATGCGGCGCGCGCGGGCGCCGGTGCGCTGGCCGGGGTGGGGAGGGTGGCGATTGCGCTTCCGCCGGGCGAGAACTTCGTGATCGCCCTCCACGCCTGCCTGCTCGCCGGGGCGGCGGTGGTCCCGATCGACCTGCGGTTGAGCGAGGACGAGCAGGCACAGCGCATGGCCGGCGCGGAGCTCGTCGTCGACGCACCGCTCGTCGTCGACGCACCGCTCCCGAGCTCGATCGCCGTGGAGGACGCCTCGACCACCAGCCTGGCTGGCCAGACAGCCAGCGTTCGATATGAGGGGCAATCGGACCGAGAAGCCCCGGTGGCGGTCATGCATACCTCGGGCACGACCGCCGCGCCCAAACCGGTCGTACTGACCCATGGCAACTTCCTGGCCAGCGCGCTCGGGTCGGCGGTGGCGCTCGGCCTGGACCTCGAGGAACGCTGGCTGTGTCCGATGCCGCTGACGCACGTGGGCGGGTTGTCGATCCCGCTCCGGAGCTCGATCTATGCCACGACGGCTGTCCTGCAGGGGCGGTTCGACACCGAGGTGGTGCTGAACGAGCTGATGGACGCTCGCCGGCGGATCACGCTCGTCTCGCTCGTGCCGACGATGCTCGCACGCCTGCTCGACGCGGGCCTGCACGAGCCGCCGACCCTGCGCTGGGCGCTGCTCGGAGGCGGGCCGACGGCGCCGGCGCTGCTCGAGCGGGCGGCCGACGCCGGGGTGCCGGTGGCGCCCACCTACGGCATGACCGAGGCGTGCTCGCAGATCGCGACCTTTGGCTGGGCGCTCCCCGGGGTCGAGCTCGTGATCGAGCGCGACGACGAAGTGCTCGTGCGGGGGCCGATCGTGTCGGCCGGGGCGCTGTCCGACGACGGCTGGCTCCACACGGGCGATCTCGGCCGGTTCGACGCCCGCGGCCGGCTCGTCATCACCGGGCGGAAGGCCGACACGATCGTGAGCGGTGGCGAGAACGTCGCGCCGGCCGAGGTCGAGGCGATCCTGCTCGAGCATCCGGCCGTGGCCGACGCCGCCGTACATCCGCGGATCGATCCCGAGTGGGGGGAAGCCGTGGTGGCCACGGTGGTGCTGCGCGATGGTGCGCGGGTGGCGCCGGATGAGCTCCGCGCGCACTGCGCGACGCGGCTGGCGGCGTTCAAGGTGCCCAAGACGATTGCCTTCACCGATGAGCTTCCCCGCACGCAATCGGGCAAGCTCCTGCGGCGCCAGCTTTAATCGACACGTGTCCTCGGCC
>DATBYI010000135.1:0-10375 GCA_036513815.1 Solirubrobacteraceae bacterium | reverse complement strand
GCGCTTCGCCCGCCCGAGAACGATTCTGCGTTCCTCCTCGATGTCCACCGCCGCGCGGTGCCCCAGGACCGGATGGCCCGCTACGACGACTCCTACCCCGTCGACCTGGTGATCGTGGGTGCCGGCGCCGGCGGCGCCACGCTCGCCCAGCGGCTCGCCCGAAGGGGGTGGAAGGTCGTCGTCCTGGAGGCCGGGCCGTTCTGGGACCCCGACGCCGATTGGGTCTCCGACGAGGCGGGCGCGCACAAGCTGTACTGGACCGAGGAGCGGGTCACCGGCGGGTCTGACCCGGTCGAGCTCGGCAAGAACAATTCGGGCCGGGGAGTCGGCGGGTCGATGGTCCACTACGCCGGCTACTGCCCCCGCTTTCATCCCTCCGATTTCGAGGTGCGCACGCGCGACGGGGTGGGGGAGGACTGGCCGATCTCCTACTCCGACCTCAAGCCGCATTACGAGCGCCTCGAACTCGAGCTCCCCGTGGCCGGTGATTACTGGCCGTGGGGTGACCCGCACCGCTATCCGCACACCCCGCACCCGATCGCCGGCGGCGCCGACGCCGCCCGGGGCGGCGCGCGCAAGCTCGGGATCGAGATGCGCGTCGGCCCGGTGGGGATCACCAACGGCGCGTTCGGCAACCGACCACACTGCATCTACCGCGGCTTCTGTCTGCAGGGCTGCAAGGTGAACGCCAAGGCCTCGCCGCTCGTCACCCACATCCCCGACGCGATCGAGCATGGCGCGGAGATCAGGGCGAACTGCATGGTCACGCGGGTCGAGCTCGATGAGTCGAGCGGTCGCGTCACCGGCGTCCGGTACATGCGTGACGGACGCGAGCACGTCCAACGAGCCGAAGCCGTCGCGGTGGCGGGCTACTCGATCGAGACCCCCCGGTTGCTGCTGAACTCGACGAGCGGCCGCTTCCCCCACGGGCTGGCCAACAACAACGACCAGGTCGGCCGGTGCGTGATGGTCCAGGGCGCGCCGCAGGTGGCCGGGCGCTTCCCGGACGAGATGCGCATGTACAAGGCCCCCCCGCCCGAGATCTCCTCCGAGCAGTTCTACGAGACCGACGAGCATCGCGGCTTCGCGCGCGGCTTCTCGATCCAGACCGTCGGTCCGTTGCCGATCGAGCACGCACAACACGTCATCGGCCACGGGCACTGGGGACCGGCCCTGCGCGAGTACATGCGCGACTACAACCACTGGTACACGCTCGGCGTTCTGTCCGAGTTGCTCCCGCTTCCGGACAACCGCGTGACCGTGGCGAGCGATGTCACCGACCAGCACGGCCTTCCGGTGGCGCGGATGGACTACTCCCAGAGCGAGAACGACCGCAAGAACATCGCCTACGCCAAGCAGACGCTGCACGACATCTTCGAGGCGGCGGGAGCCCAGGACGTGCTCGCCACCGATCGCTACGCCCACCTCGTCGGTGGGTGCCGGATGGGCTCGGATCCCGAGCAAAGCGTCGTCGATTCCGATCACCGCTGCTGGGAGGTGCCCAACCTGTTCATCGCTGACGGCAGCGTGATGCCGACTCAGGGCTCGGCCAACCCGGCCCTGACGATCATGGCGCTCGCCTCGCGCCTGGCCGAGCGGCTCGACCTCAAGCGTTCCGGCGCAGAGTCAGGAGAGCGGCCGTCGCGCCGGTCGCGACGCCTGCCGCGAGTCCCGATGCGCGCCGGTGGCGGCTGAGCCACGCTTGGGGGCTGCGGGGGTGGGCCTGGCCGTCGAACCCGCCGTGGGCGCCCTCGTCGTGGTCATCGTCGACGGGCGTGAACAGGTTTGCCGCCGCCGTTCCGTCGAACGGCTGATCGGTCTGCTGCCCCTCGACCGCGGTGCGGGCCAGGTAGCGCTCGGCCAGCCACGGCGCGACCTTGTTGCCGATGATCGTGTACACGGTCGAGAAGCCCACGTACAGCTCGCGCCGGCGGTGGTGGGCGGCCCAGTAAATCGCCCGGGCCGGGACCTCGGGCTCGAAGATGGGCGGCACCGGCATCGGATGACGCGGCATCTTGCTCAGGCAATGATCGAACTGGGGGGTATTGAGCCCCGGCAGCTGCACCATCGTCATGTGCACCTGGCTTCCGCGGTTACGCAGCTCGCAGCGCAGCGACTCGAAGAACCCCTTCATCGCGTGCTTGGCGCCGCAGTAGGGCGCCTGGAGCGGGATGCCGCGATAGGCCAGGGCCGAGCCGACCTGGACGATCGTCCCGCGGTCGCGCGGGAGCATCCGCTCGAGCGCGATCTTGGTTCCCCACACCGCTCCGAGGTACGTGACGTGCGTGGCGCGCTCGAACTCCTGAGGTTCGACGTCGTCGAAGAAGCTGAACACGGTCGTCATCGCGTTGTTGATCCAGATGTCGATCGGGCCGAGCCGCTCTTCGATTGCCGCGGCCGCGGCCTGGAGCTGGTCGAACTCGGCGACGTCGGCCGCGTGGGCGTACGGTGTCCCGCCGAGCTCGGACACCTCCTCCGCCACCGCGTCCAGTCCGGCGCGTCCCCGTGCGATCAGGCCCACGGCGGCGCCGTGTCGGGCAAACTCGCGGGCGACCGCGCGGCCCACGCCGCCCGACGCGCCGGTGATCACGACTACCTCGCGCTCAGCCATTTCGCCACCCCGGTCAGGTCGGTCACGAACTGCTCCATCGCCTGGTCGCGATCCGCGTCGTCGGTGCGCAGGATCGCCGACGGGTGCGTCGTCAGCGTGACGAGCTGGGCCAGGTTCGACTCGATCGGTCGGCCGCGGTCGCGGCCGATTCGGATGTGCGAGCCGAGCAGCGCCTGCGCCGCGGTCGCGCCCAGGCAGATGAGCGCTTCCGGCTTGACGACGGCGAGCTCGGCCGCGAGCCACGGAAGACAGGCCGTCACCTGCCAACGGTCGGGCGTCTGGTGGATCCTTCGCTTGCCGCGGAGCTTGTAGCGGAAATGCTTGACCACGTTCGTGATGTAGACCTCGTCGCGCGCTATCCCGGCCCGCTCGAGCCCCTCGTCGAGCACCCGGCCGGCCGGGCCGACGAACGGATGTCCTTCGATGTCCTCGCGGTCGCCGGGCTGCTCGCCGACGAGCATCAGGGCGGCGTGCGCGGCGCCCTCGCCCATCACCGCCTGCGTGGCGCCTTCCCACAGGTCACACGCGCGGCACTCCGGCACGGCCTCGCGCAGCTTCGCGAGCGATGGGCGGTCTGGGACCGGTGCGTGCGGGTGCTCGAGCGTCGCCATCCAATCCCGCCCTTACCCCGCCCATGAAGCCCGTACGCATCGGATGCTCAGGGTGGATGTACGACGACTGGCGGGGCCGTCTGTACCCGGAGAAGCTTGCTAAGCGCCGCTGGCTCGAGTTCTACGCCGAGCATTTCGACACCGTCGAGGTGAACTCGACCTTCTACCGCCTCGCCCGGAAGGAGGCTGTCGCTGCCTGGGTAGGGCAGACGCCGCCGGGGTTCCTGTTCGCGGTCAAGGCGAGCCGCTACCTGACCCACGTCAAGCGTCTGGTCGATATCGGTGAGGGGATCGCGCGTTTCTATGCCCCGCTTGCGCCGGTGGTCGAGGCGGGCCGGCTCGGGCCGGTGCTCTGGCAGCTGCCCGAGAACTTCCACCGCGACGACGCGCGGCTGGCGGGGTGGCTCGAGGTGCTGCCGCCGGGACTTCACACGGTCGAGTTCCGCCACGAGAGCTGGTTCGTCCCGGAGGTGATGGAGGCGCTCCGTGCGCATGGTGTGGCGCTCACGATCGGCGATCACCCATCGCGCCCGTTTCAATCGTTCGAAGCCACCGTGGACTGGCGCTTCGTCCGCTTTCACTATGGCTCGCGCGGCCGGGGCGGCAACTATTCGGCCGCCGAGCTCGAGACGTGGGCCCGGCGCATCGCTCAGTGGCGGCGTCGCGAGGCGGTGTACGCGTACTTCAACAACGACTGGCAGGGTTTCGCGACCGCCAACGCGGGGCTGCTCCTGCGGCGGTTGAGCGAGCGCCCATACGAAAATCAGACCGCAGCGTGATCGACCGGCCGGCCGAAGCGGTCGGACAGTTCGCCCTCGTCGAGGTCCTCGCGGTAGCGCTGATCCTCCCCCTGGCGGGTGAAGACGACGATCCGGTCGGCGTCGAACGTCTTCAGCGCGTCCTCGATCGCCGTGTAGGGATCGGCCTCGCCGGTATCGCCGGTGGCGGGGATGCCGGCGTCACCGAGCCGTTCGACGCTCTCGCGCCACACCTCGTCGGCCCGGGTGATCGCGTCGTCGGCGTCTGACATCCAGAAGCGCACCGCGCTCTCGGCGAAGGCCGGCGCCACCAGCATCACGTCGGCATCCGAGGGGTCGACGTCCGACGTCAGGGCACGGCGGAGCTGATCGGCGCTGATCGGCTCGCTGGTCAGGACGAGAAGCTTCATCGCCTTGCTCTTACCCCCGGCCGATGGCGTCTACTCAGCCACGCCGACACCGGGACGTCCCAGAGCGCAATCGGGAAGGTGCCGGGCTATAACGTCTCGGTGCGCCCGACAATTCGAGATCAAGGCGCCGACTCAACACAGGAGGGTTTCCATGGAACGTGACGTACGCAACACACCGCCTCCGCCCGACGACCACGACCCTCACCACGAACTGAACAACCCCGCCACCGATCCCGACCCGACCGAATGGCCGGATCCGTACGATCGGCGGCCCGACCCCCGGGATCCGGCTGTGGACGACGAGCCGTTCGGCGACGAGTCGCACACGCCGACCGGCTCGACCAGCACCAGTGAGCCTCACCCCGATCAGGACCTGCAAGCCGAGGAGCAGAGCGAGCGGCTGGCCCGAGACAACCTCGACGGCTGACCCCGCCCCGTCGACGGCTGACGGCCGTCCCGCGGGCCCGTTAGCCCCGGCCGGTCAGGGGTAAGCGGATGGCATGACCAAGTTCGGCTACACGATGATGTGCGAGCAGTCGCGCCCGGACCAGCTAGTGCGGGATATCCAGGGCGCGGAGCGGGCGGGCTTCGAGTTCTCGGTGATCAGCGATCACTACCAGCCCTGGCTCGCGTCGCAGGGTCACTCCGGGTACGCGTGGTCGATCCTTGGGGCCGCGGCCCAGGCCACCGAGCGGATTCCGCTGATGACCTATGTCACCTGCCCGACCATCCGCTATCACCCGGCCGTCGTGGCGCAGAAGGCGGCCACCGTCCAGATCCTGTCCAGGAACCGGTTCCGCCTCGGACTCGGTGCGGGCGAGAACCTGAACGAGCACGTCGTCGGTGAGGCCTGGCCCTCGGTTGGCGCCCGCCACGAGATGCTGAGCGAGGCCGTCGACGTCATCGCCGCGCTGTTCGACAACGACGGAGGGGGCACCGTCAACTACCGGGGTGACTACTTCGACGTCGAGTCGGCAAGGCTGTGGGACCTGCCGGACGAGCGGGTGCCGATCGGCATCGCGGTGTCCGGGCCCGACTCGTGCCGGCTGGCGGGCGAGAAGGCCGACCTAATGATCGCCGTCCAGCCCGAGGCGGAGCTCGGCGAGATGTTCGACCGAGCCGGCGGCGCGGGCAAGTCGCGCGTGGGCCAGGTGGCGATCTGTTACGACGCCGACAAGGACGCCGCGATCAAGCGCGCCCACGAGCAGTTTCGCTGGTTCGGCCTTGGCTGGAAGGTCAACGCCGATCTTCCGAACCCCGACTCATTCGAGGCCGCCACGCAGTTCGTCACGCCGGAGCAGGTGGCCAAGGCGCTGTCCTGCGGCCCCGATGTCGACGAGCACGTCGAGGCGGTGAAGGCGTTCGTCGACGCGGGATTCGACGAGGTCGCGCTCGTGCAGATCGGCGCCGACTCCCAGGAGCAGTTCTTCGGATGGGCCGAGAAGGAACTGCTGCCCGCCCTGCGCTCTCTGTGAGCTCGCCCCCGTAACGAGGGAGGGGCCAAAGCCCGCCCCTCGGGCGCCCCGAAAGGCCGGAGAGAGCTTGGTGGTAGGTTGGGCGGGGGTCAAGATGCTGGAGCGCGAGCAGCGGCCGCTGGGCGCCGACCGATTTCCGTCAGCCATCGATGAGGCTGCGTCCCAAGCCGGGCGTACGGTGGTGCGCTCGGCGCACGGCCGAAGGAGTCCGGCCGAGCTCGCGGTTGCCGCCTGGCGGTGGGCCCTCGTGCACTCTCGTGCCGTCGTCGGGCTCGTGCTGGTGGCGGGGGCGGGCGTGTGGGCGATCGCCCGCGGCCTGACGTATTACGGGTTGAGCCCGGTCCATCTCGCCTACGACCTTGACCAACCGCCCTGGGTCCTGCTGCTCGTGAGCGGCTGGCTCTGGTACCGGAGCCGGCGCCGATGATCCTCCCCCAGATTCAGATCGCTCGCGCGCATTGGATCCTGGGGGCGCTCTTCCTGGCCATCATCCTCGACGAGTACCTGCCGGTGATCGGAGGCGACGGCCGACCGACTCGGTCGCGCTCGGTGGTCGTTCCGTGGGCGCTGATCATCGGAGCGGTCGGCGTGTGGGCGACGGTGGTGTTCGCCGACGTCGTGCACGACATGCTGATCCACTTCCTGTGGGGCGACATCCTGTTCGCCGCGGGAGCGCTCGAGCTGGCGCGCCGGCGGGGCGTGTACGAGCGACCGTGGCTGGACGGCGTGCTTCCGGTGGCCTTCCTGAGCTGCGGCATCCTGTTCCTCGTACACGTCGAGGTCGACCCGTCGGGTCAGGGGGCGCACTGGCACCTGGCCATGGGGCTGCTCCTGATCGCGGGCGGAGTGCTCGACCTCGTCCGCGTCGTGCGCCGGCGCTCGCCGGTCGTGCCGCTGGCCCTGGTGCCGCTGATGGGTTTCGCGCTGGCGCTGATCGCGATTCCGGTGGCGGCGGCGTCGTGACGAGGGCCCCAACCCGGCTCGGGCCGCGCGTCCTCTCGCCGGCGGGCTGTGCTCTGGTGCTGTTGTTGCTCGCGGTCCCGGCGTCCGCCTCGGCCCACGCTGTCCTCGTCACGAGCGTCCCGTCGTGGAACGCGGTCGATCGCGTCACCCCGCGTCAGGTCACGCTGACCTACGACGAGGACGTGGTAGCGCACTACGCGCAGGTCACCGTGGTGGTTGGAACCTCCGCCGTCGACGTGGCCGGACCGCCTCGGGTCTCGGGCAACGTCGTCGTCGTCACCCTGCCCTCGGGCGCTCGCGCCCCCGGCGCGGGCAGCTACACGGTCCGTTGGAGGATGGTCGCGAGCGACGACGGGCACGTCACCCAGGGTGCGTTCAGCTTCGGCGTGCGGGCCAAGCCGCTGCCGCCCGCTCCGGCCAAGGGCGTGAGCGTGCCGGTCGCGCCGCAGCTCCTCGCCTGGCTTCAGTTTCTCGGCGTGGTTCTGGCCGGCGGCACGCTCACGTTCCGCGCCCTCGTGCTCTCACCCGCCGCCCGCAAGCTCGGCGAGCACGGAGATCGCGAGGCCTCGGTCGCGATCTGGGTGGCGGTGGTGGGAGCAGCGGTTGCGCTCCACGCCGGCCTGTTCGGCTTCCTCATAGGCGCCTACCCGATCGTCGGCGGCGGCCTGCTGAACGTGGTCAACACCGAGATCATCCCGATCCGGGTCGGTACCCACCTGGGCCAGGCGTGGACGCTGACCACGTTCGCCTGGCTCGGGGTGCTCGCGCTGCTGGTCGGCGCCTGGGTCACTCCCCGCCGGCGCGAGGCCCTGCTCGCGGTCGCGGGCGTCCTGTCGCTCGGGATTGGCTTCGGGATCAGCTGGGCCAGCCATCCCGACGCGCGCGGCACGTTCGCGCTCGCCGCGGACTACGTGCACCTCGTGGCCGCCGCGCTCTGGGTGGGAGGGGTGATCGCGCTCGCGATCCTCGCCGGGGTGGCGCGCCCGCTCTCCCGCGCCGAGCGCGAACCGCTCGTGCGCGAATGCCTGCTCCGCTTCTCACGGCTGGCCGTTCCGTCCGTGATCGTGCTCGCGGTGGCGGGCGGGTACCTCGCGCTGCGCGAGCTCCCGACCCTCTCGGCGGTGCTGAACAGCAGCTACGGGGTCACGCTGCTGCTGAAGAGCATCGTGTTCCTGGCCGCGTTTGCGCTCGCCGCCTACCACCGCGGGCTGGTCATGCCGCGAATCGCCGCCGGCGCGCCGGTCGCCACCATCCGCCGCACGCTCACGCTCGAGGTGACCCTGCTCCTCCTCGCGCTCGTCCTCGCCGCGATCCTCAGCCAGACCGCGCCACCGACATGACGCCGGCCACGCCCATGAGCAACCGGTCCGGAGCCGCCCTCAACACAACGGGCATGCATAAGTCGACACGCCGTCGGGGATGCCGAGGCCGTGACGAGCTACGCATGCGGGGCGTGCGTAAGGCGTCACACCCTCCGGATTCGCCTCGTCGTGACGTGTTAGGCAGGTGGCACGCTGCCTCCCGCGACGGCGTGAAGAACGCGCCCGGCAGGATTTGAACCTGCGACCTCTCGCTCCGGAGGCGAGCGCTCTATCCCCTGAGCTACGGGCGCGGGGTGTGGGCACGGATCCAATCCGGACCAAGGAGGAGCTTACCTAGCGTGCGAATTGCCGTGATCTCGGACACCCACCTGCCGCGCGGGACCCGCCGCCTGCCTGAGGACTGCGTGGCGCGGCTGAAGGCGGCCGATCTGATCATCCACGCCGGCGATCTCATTCGCCTGTCGGTCCTGCGCGAACTCGAGGCCTACGGGCCCGTGGCCGCCGTCCACGGCAATGTCGACGACGACGAGGTGCGGCGCACGTTGCCGGCGGTGACGAGCGTCGAGGCGGCCGGAGCGAAGATCGCCGTGATCCACGACGCGGGAGCGGCCAAGGGCCGGCTGGCCCGGCTGCGCCGGCGCTTCCCCGACGCCGACGCGGTGATCTTCGGCCACTCGCACGTGCCGCTCCATGAGCAAGCCGCGGACGGATTTCAGATGTTCAACCCCGGTAGCCCGACCGAGCGCCGGCGGGCGCCACGGCACACGATGGGGGTGGCGACGGTGGAGGAGGGGCGGGTGAGCTTCGAGCTCATCGCCGTCGGCTGACAGACTGGGAGCGGATGGATCTCTCGGTTTTCTTCGCCGGCACGGGGGGCTCGATCCCCACCGCGCGGCGTGGCCTGCCGGCGGTGCTCGTGCGCCGCGGCGGCGACCGCATCCTGTTCGACTGCGGCGAGGGGACGCAGCGCCAGCTCGTGCAGTCGGTCGGCCTGGCCGAGCTGACCGAGATCTTCCTGACCCACTTCCACGCTGACCACTGGCTCGGGCTGCCGGGGCTGCTCAAGACCTTCGATCTGCGCTCGCGCGAGCGGCCGCTGGCCATCTACGGCCCACCCGGCCTGCGTGAGCTGGTCACGCTTGCCATGCGCGTGGCCGGGCGCGTCCGCTTCGACCTCGAGCTGATCGAGCTTGTCCCCGGTGACGTGCTCGAGCGCGACGGGTACAGCATCGCGCCGGTGGCGGTGGCGCACCGGGTCTCGAATGCGCTCGGGTACGTCCTCTACGAGGAACCCCGGCCGGGCGAGTTCGATCCCGACGCCGCCACCGCGCTCGGCCTCGTCCCGGGCCCCGAGTTCGGTCAGCTCCAGCGTGGCGAGACGGTGCGGGGCGTCGACCCCGACCAGGTGCTCGGACCGCCCCGCCCCGGGCGAAAGATCGTGCTCTCCGGAGACACCTCCCCGTGCGAGGCCCTGGCCATCGCCAGCCACGCCGCCGACCTGCTGCTGCACGAGGCGACGTTCGCCGAGGAGGAGCGCGACCGAGCCGCCGAGACCGGGCACTCGACCGCCGCTCAGGCCGCGACGCTGGCCCGCGATGCCGGCGTAACGGCGCTCGCGCTCGTGCACTTCTCGACCCGCTACCCAGTCGGGGTGCTACGTGACGAGGCGCGGGCGATCTTCCCGAACACGGTCCTGCCGCGCGACTTCGACACGATCGAGGTTCCCTTCCCCGAACGCGGTGAGCCGGAGTTGATCCGCTGGGAGGACCGCCAGGCGGCCGAGCGGGAGGCCAACGCCGATTCCGAGGAGACCGAGGCGGTGGGGGACACCGCGCGATGAGCACGAGCACGATCGAGCGCTTCGAGACGGCCCGGATGATCTGCGAGCGCGTCCGCTTCGATCAGGCTCCGGAGCATCTGCGGCTCCTGCTCGATCGGCGTGTGTCGTCCACGCTGTGGCCGCGGCGGGAGTCGCCGACCGAAGCGCAGATCCTCGACGGCGTGCTGGCCAAGGTCGAGCACTGGGAGCGGCACGGGTTCGGGATGTGGCTGCTGCGCGACCGCCAGACCGGCGAGATGGTCGGGCGCGGAGGCCTTCAGTACACCTTCACCGCCGGGCTGAACGACGTCGAGGCCGGCTGGGCGATCGTCCCCGAGCGCTGGGGGCAGGGACTCGCCACCGAGCTGGCCAACGCCTGCGTCGAGGTCGGCTTCGAGCAGCTCGA
>DATBYI010000134.1:0-6078 GCA_036513815.1 Solirubrobacteraceae bacterium | reverse complement strand
CGAGCTAGGACGCCGCGTGGGCGCTTGACGGCGACGGTGCTTGTGGCGCTTGCTGTGGTCTCGTCGTGTCCTCGTCGGAAAGGGACGTCTTGATTACGGTGCCGCCGTACCCTTTCAGCGCAGCGAGCACCTTGTCCTCGGTCATCTGCTCGATGATCATGAGTAGGGCCGAGGTGCCCGGCTGCAAGTGCTCGCGCACCTGTTCCTGGACCCCTTCGTCGATTCCCTTCTCGTCGGTATGTCCGAACAGGCCATCCCAGAAGCCGGTCCAGATCGTGCCAGCGCTGCCGTGGATCGTGTGGAGGTGGTACTTCCCATCCTCATCACGAATGATGACCGCAACCTGATCGAACTTGATCACCCGCTCAGACTCCAGCTCCGACAGCGCGGTTCGCGCGTACTCTGCCGTGCCCTCGTCGGGATAGCCGATCGCAATCAGTGTCGCCATTAACCACACCTCCGACGGTTGTTCCTGTGCGGGCCGGTATTGGCCGTGCCTCGGCTCGGACCGCGCGCGTCCTTCACGCAGCCCTTAGCTTGACGGGGCGCGGGCGCGCCGCCATCACCCCAATCGGATGAATCGCGGCGGGCTCGCGCGTTGATCGCGGTCAGCCAGCTGGCTGGGTGTTTGTCGAGTTCGGCGTCTGGTCAGCTTCCGCGTGCTCGCCGCGGCTTGCCTCTTCGCGGACACAGGCGCGCACCGCCGCTCGCACGGTGGGATAGAAATGCTGCGCCCCAATTTGCGCATCGAGGCCGGCGTCGTCGATCAGCTCCTTAAGGCCAGTGCGGATTCGCGCTACGACGAGCGACACGCCGCCATCGCGCAGCTCTTCGACGAGTCGCCCGAGCGCGTCCATCCCGGTCGAATCGATATGGGCGATTCCCTCGGCGTCGAGCACGAGCCAGTGCGATGTGGTCGGGGCCCCCCGGACCGCCTCGCGCATCCGCCGTGTGACGTAGCGGGCGTTGGCAAAGAACAGCCGGTCGTCGAGTCGGTAGACGACGACGCCAGGCACAACGCGGGCATCTGGTCGTTGAGCGACGTCTGCGAAACGACCAAGCACCGGGTCAAACCCAAGCACCGCGTCGCCGGGCCGGGCACTGCGACGTACCGCATCGAGGATCGTGAGCCCGACGGCGAACACGACCGCCTCGAGCACCCCGACCACCACGACGCCCACGGTCGTGACCGCCGCGATCGTGAGCTCGACTCGATCGGTCGCCGCCAGCGCTCGCCACGCCGAGACGTTGACCAGCCCGACCGCCGCGGAAACGATCGCCGCGCCAAGCACCGCCTTGGGAAGATGGGCGATCGGCGCGGTCAGGAAGAGCAGGATCCCCACCACCGCGATGGCTGCGACCATTGCGGACACCTGGCTGCGAGCCCCCATCGAGTCATTTACCGCAGTGCGCGATCCACTCGCACCGACCGGGAACGCCTGTGAGACGCCCGCCGCGGCGCTCGCGGTCGCCATCGCCCGCATTTCCTGCCCTACGTCGATGCGCTCTCCGTGCTGCTGGGCATAGGAGCGAGCCGTGAGGATCTCATCGGCAAAGCTCACCAGGAACAGCCCGAGCGCTCCGGGCACCAAATCGAACACCTGATTCAGGGGCGGGGTCGGGAACTTTAACGAAGGCAGGCCGCTCGGGATGTGACCCACGACGGCCACGCCGTGCTGGTCGAGCTTCAGCCACGATGACAGCACGATCCCCGCCATGACGACGACGAGCGCAGCAGGAAAACGCGGTGCGATCCATTTCAGCGGCAACATCACCGCTAATGCGATCCCCGCCACGGCCAGGGTCGGGCCGCTGACCTTGCCGATCTCCCTGGCGGCCTCGACGAGCTGAGGGATCGCATCACTCGCGCTGATGCTGATCCCTGTGAGCTTCCCGAGCTGACCGATGATCAGAACCACCGCGACACCGTGGATGTAGCCGATCAGCACCGGACGAGAGAAATAATCGGCCAGCCAGCCGAGCCGCAGAACGAGTGCGACCAGATAACACGCGCCGACCAGCAGCGCCAGCATCGCTGCGAGCTCCGCTGCGTCGGCGCTCCCCGCGCCGGCGAATGCGAGCACCGAAACCGCGACGAGCGCGCTGATCGATCCCTCTGGGCCGACCACCAGCTGGCGGGAGGAGCCGAGCAGCACGTACGCGACCGTCGGAAGCAGCAGCGCGTAGAGACCATTTACCGGCGAGAGACCGGCAAGCTCCGCGTAGGCCATCGCCGACGGCACTGCGAGCGCCGCGACCGTGACCCCGGCCAGGAGGTCGCGGCGACCGGTGCCCACCCGGTAGCCGCGAAGCTGGGACGAGACCGGGACAAAACGCTGAATCAATGGCCGCTCGCGCGCGGGCTCGAACGGGGAGGAATCGTCCGGGTACGCGGTTTGCGCCGGCTCTGCGTCGGCGATGATCGTGTCGCTGTCGCTCAATGGGTGGTCCACGGCTCCGCAGTGGCCCCCAAGCGAGGTCGCCCGCGCCGTGGCTCGGGCTGCCGACCACTGGCGTCGTTCAGTTGGCGGCAGGGCTCGTCCGCAGAGTTCCGACCGTACGCAGCCTCCCGATTGCTCACATCACCCGATAAGGATGATCACGGCGGATTCGCCGTCGACGTCACCTGATCCGGGGGATGCCCAGCCGTCTCGAGCGAGCGAACCTGGGCGTAGCGTGAAATGGGAGTTGGCGATCATTGCCGCGACCGTCCTCGCGGTGGCTGCGGTTTCAAAGCGCCTGACAGGCACATCCGTCACGGCGCCGATGGTGTTCGTCCTCGTCGGGGTCCTGGTCGGCCCGCTGGTGATCGACGAGGTGACGGCCGCCCCCACGGGCGTGGACGTGAGGGCGCTCGCCGAGGCGACCCTCGCGGTGGTCCTGTTCGCCGACGCCTCCAGGATCAAGCCTCGAGTACTCAAGCGCGAGTATTCGGTCCCGCTCCGCCTGCTGGGGATTGGGCTGCCGTTGACCATAGCTCTAGGCGCGGTGCTCGCGGCGGTGATCCTCGATCGGCTCAGTGCCACGGAGGCGATCGTGCTGGCGATTTTGCTGGCACCTACGGATGCCGCCCTCGGTGAAGCGGTCGTGACGGAGCCGCGACTTCCATCACGCATCCGCCAGGGACTGAACGTCGAGAGCGGGCTCAATGACGGAATCTGTGTACCGCTGCTGCTGATCGCTCTCGCGGTGGCAGACGTCGAAGACAAGACAGCATCCAGCCAGCACGCGATCCGGATCGTGGCCGAACAGATCGGCTATGGGCTTCTCGGAGGCGTCGCGGCGGGGTTGGCCGCCGCAGGAGTCGTTGCGATCGCGAGTCGCCGAGACCTGGTCAGCGAGTCGTGGCTTCAGGTCATCCCGGTCGCCGGCGCCGGCCTCGCATACGGAATCGCGGCCGCGCTGGGTGGCTCGGGGTTCATCGCAGCGTTCGTCGCCGGAGCGATCTTCGGCGCGCTGGTCACCCGCGAATCCGAGCGAGCCTCACGACTGAACGAAGAGCTCGGAGGATTGCTCGGAGGGGTCACGTTCCTGATCTTCGGCGCGGCACTGCTGGGGCCGTCGCTCCAGCACATGAGCTGGCAGATCGTGCTCTACGCGGTGCTCAGCCTGACCCTGGTCCGGATGCTTCCCGTCGCGGTTGCGTTGATCGGCAGCGGCGCCCGGATACCGACCGTCAGCTTCCTCGGCTGGTTTGGCCCGAGAGGTCTGGCATCGATCGTATTCGCCGTGATCGTCGTCGAGGAGGCACACTTGCCGGGGGCCACGACGATCCTGGTCACCACGTACGTGACGATCGGGTTATCCGTCCTGGCGCACGGAATCACGGCGGCTCCATTCGCCAGACGCTACGCCCGGTGGTACGAATCGCCTCGACGGGAGCCTCGCCCCGCGATGGAGAGCGTTCCAGCACCAGGCCACCGCACACGCGGGACGCCTGACGAAGGTCTTCGTGCGGTGGCGTAAGCACCGAGGCGCACGTCCCGCGGTGGAATTGAGACCCGTGGCCCGGACGCCTGATAGCCAGGCCGATCCCTCCGTCGTGATGCGAGCCGCAACCTTCAATCGTCGGCGTCGGCGTCGGCATATCGGCTACGCGCTGCTGAAGCGCCGTCGCTTGAGGGCGGGAGTCGTCCAGTTGGTCTACGTCGCGGTGGCTGTGGGGCTCGGCCTGCTCATCCCACAGGTATCCATCGGCTCCGCGGTCGAGAGCAGCAGGGCGACGGAGATGCTGGTGGCGGTTGGTGGCGGGTTCGTGCCCTTCATCGGCATCGTGTACTCGATGCTGTTCCTCGTCGTCCAGTTTGGATCGACGACGTTCACGCCGCGGCTCAATCTCTTCAGGGATGACCCGATCGTCTGGCATGCATTCTCGTTCTTCACGGCCGTCATCGTGTTCGCTTTCACGGCGCTCTTTGAAATCGGGTCGGCCTCAGAGACGACAGTGCTCGTGCCGATCGTCCTCGGGATAGCGGTGCTGGCCGCGATCGCGTTGCTGCGCAGTCTCCAGACCGCTGCGTTCAGATCTATTCAGCTGGCGTCGATACTCGACCAGGTAGGTCGGCGCGGACGCGAGGTGATCGACGGCGTGCACCCGGAAGCCCTACGGATCTCGGATGGAGGTGGGCGGGCTTCGAGTGACGGTGGGGCACCGCTGGTCGAGATGGCCGAAGGCGGCCACGACGTGTTCTGGGGTCAGCGATCATCGGTCCTCCAGACCCTCGACGTGTCGCGACTGCTGCATTTGGCTGAGCGCGAGGATGCTCGGATCCATGTCTGCGTGGCCCCGGGAGAGACCGTCTCCGACCGAGGGCGGGTGGCGGTCGTTCTGGGTGCTCCGAATCTGCCCGACCGCGAGGTGCTCGAGGCGCTGCGGGTCGGACACGAGCGCACCTTCGACCAAGATCCAGCGCTCGCGCTGCGCCTGTTGGCCGATATCGCGCTGCGCGCGCTGTCCCCGGCCATAAACGACCCCACCACGGCTGTTCAAACTCTCGATTCGATCGCTGACCTGCTGCTCGTCCTGGTTGGGCGCGACCTCGGGGTCGTGATGGTCGACGGAGCCGATCGCACGCCGCGAGTCGTGTTGAAGCTGCCAACGTGGGAGGACTACGTCAGCGTCGCCTTGGATGAGGTCATCGGCATGAGATTGGACTCCGTCCACGTTTGCCGCCGCGTCTACCGCTTGCTCGAGGATCTGCTTGCGGTCGCGCCCCCGGAGCACCACGACGCCGTCGAGGCTCGACTTGAATCCGTGGCGAGACGTCTCGGACCGCGGGCCAGGCCTGGCCCGCCTCCGGGTCAAGCGTGATCGGCCTTGCCGATGCCCGGGTTCGGCTGGACCGGTGGCAGCGGCGCTGGGCACCAGTCGCTTTCATCATCGCGGTCGTCAAGAAGTTCGTGGAGGACCGGGGGCCTAACCTTGGGGTTCAGATCGCGTACTGGGGCTTCTTCTCCGTCTTCTCGCTGCTGCTCGCGTTCGTGGCCATCCTGGGCTTCGTATTCCACGGCGACCCCTCGTTCCAGAAGGATGTGCAGAAGTCCGCGCTGGAGCAGATGCCGGTGATCGGACCACAGGTCAGCGGCAGCGTGGGTTCCCTCACCGGCAGTGGGGTCGCCCTGGGAATCGGGATCATCGCGGCGGTGTGGAGCGGGCTCGGGGCGACTCTGGCGCTTGGGGATGCGCTCGACCGCGTGTGGACGGTGCCGCGCGTCGAGCGGTTCGGGTTTGTCAGCTCACGAGCGCGCGGCCTGCTCGTGCTGGTATCGGTTGGGAGCCTGATCGTCGGCTCGACGGCGCTCGTAGGCCTGGCCACGCAAGCACAAGTGGAGCCCCAGGTAGCAGAGGTCGTCAGCGTTGTGGCGGCGACGGGCGTCGACCTTCTCCTCTTCATCGCGTGCTTCCGGCTACTGACGTCGGAACCCGTCACGACCCGCTGCGTGCTGCCGGGCGCGGTCGTCGCGACGATCGGCTGGCTCGGACTGCAGGCGATCGGTGGTGTCTACGTATCGCAGATCGTGAGGGGTGCCAGCGAGACGTACGGAGGGTTTGCCGTCGTCGTGGGCCTGCTCTCATGG
>DATBYI010000133.1:0-7748 GCA_036513815.1 Solirubrobacteraceae bacterium | reverse complement strand
GGCGCGTACACGCTCTGCGCGTCCGCGATCAGGTCACGGACGGCGTCGACGTCGCCCGCCCGCAGGAGCTCGACCGGATCGGGCTCGCCGTTCACGATCGACTCGAAGAACTCCTTGCGGTCCTGGTAGGTGGGCAGCGTTGCCTTGGCCCATCCGCGCGCGTCGTTGAGCAGGATGGCCAGCACCGCGTACGGCTCGCCGAACAGCTCGGCGATCTCGCGCTTCATCCGCTTGGCCAACGCCGGTGAGGCGCCCGCGGTGGAGATCGCGACCGCGAGCGGGCCCGTCCGCACGATCGCCGGCAGGATGAAGTTGCACAGCGGCGGGACGTCGACGACGTTCACGAGCATCGCTCGCGCCTCGGCCTCCCGGAACACCTGAATGTTCAGGTCGGTGTCGTCGGTGGCGGCGATCGCGATCAGCGCGCCCTCGAGGTCACCGGTGGCGTACTCGCGCTGGTGCCAGCCGATCGAGCCCTCGAGCGCGAGCTGGACGAGCTCGGGCTGCGCTTCGGGTGCGATCAACGTCACAGCGGCGTCGCACGCGAGCAGGCCCTCGACCTTCTCGAGCCCCACCTCGCCACCGCCGACGACCACGCAGCGCCGGCCGGTCAGCCGCAGGCAGGCGATGTAGAACGGGGTCTCGAGCATGCCCTGGACGCAGGACTGATCGCAGATCCCGCGCCGGAGCTGGCACACACATTCCTTACCGCGATACGCCTGAGCGGGCATCGACTACGAGGGTACCGCGCCCGAACTTTGGCGCTGGTAGTGCGTATTTGGCACTCGGAACGCCAAAGAACCGTGCGCCACCGCTGGAACGCGTAAGACGATCACGCCCGTGCCGCGCGCGCGGCGGAGCTTCACGCCCGGCCACGGGCGCGGCGGATCTCCTCGAGCCGTTCCCGCAACGAGCCCTCGGCATCGTCGGGCTCGTAGAAACGCTCTCCGATCGCGTGATCGGGCATCAGCTCCTGGGGGGAGATGTGTCCCGGGCGGGCGTGCGGGTAGTCATACCCCGTCTCGCCGCGCGTGGAGGAGCGCAGGTAGGCCGGGGGCGCCTCCGCGCCGTGCTCGCGGATGAATCCGCGCGAGGCACCGAGCGCCCGCTTGGTCGCATCGGACTTGGGCGCGAGCGACAGGTAGATGGCCGTCTGGGCGAGCGCGAACTGAGCCTCGGGCATGCCCACGTGCTCGACCGCCGCGGCCGCCGCGCTCGCCACCACGAGCGCCTGCGGGTCGGCGTTGCCAATGTCCTCCGAGGCGAGGATCACCATCCGCCGCACGATGAACCGGGGATCCTCGCCGCCCTCGAGCATCACCGCCAGGTAGTACAGCGAGGCGTCCGGATCCGAGCCGCGGGTGGCTTTGATCCAGGCCGAGATCGTGTCGTAATGACGATCGGCTTGGCGGTCGTAGAGGAGCGCCCGGCGCTGCAGCGCGTCCTCGGCCTGCTGGAGTCCGACCGTCCCGTCGGCGCCGACCGTCTGACACGCCAGCTCGAGCGCGTTCAACGCGGTACGAGCGTCACCGCCTGAGCGTTCGGCCAGGAAGTCGAGCGCCTCGGACGCCACCCGATCGCTCGACCCGCACTCGCCCCGCGCCACCGCGCGATCGAGCAGCAGGCGCACCTGCGCTGCGCTCAGCGGCTCGAGCTCGTAGACCCGCGCGCGCGACAGCAGCGCCGAGTTGACCTCGAAGTACGGGTTCTCGGTGGTGGCGCCGATCAGCGTGATCAGCCCCTCTTCCACGGCCGGCAACAGCGCATCCTGCTGGGCCTTGTTGAAGCGGTGGATCTCGTCCAAAAAGAAGACCGTGCGCCGGCCGCCGGCACTGAGCCGCTGGCGCGCCCGCTCGATCACGCCCCGTACCTCGGCCCGGCCGGCCTGTACCGCGCTCTCTTCCTCGAACGCCGCGCCCGACGCGTCAGCCACGAGCCGCGCCAGCGTCGTCTTGCCGCTTCCGGGCGGGCCGTGCAGGATCATCGAGTGAGGGTGCCCGTCCTGGATGGCCTGACGGAGCGCCGAGCCTGGCGCCAGCAGGCGATCCTGGCCCACGAACTCCTCGAGCGTGCGCGGCCGCATCCGCGTGGCGAGCGGCGCATCCGGCAGCGTCACGGCACCGCCGCCGGCCGGCGGCTGTTCCTCGCCGAACAAGCGATCCATGTCACAAGTATGCGACGGGCGCGAGCTGGACCCGACGAAGACCGGAGAACTACGCGTGGCGCCCGGTCCCGGCCGCAAATTTAGTCCGCGTTCCGCTCGTGGACGGGCGTCGACTCGAGCCACGCGCGTTCCATCGCCGCACGTGCCCGCGCCATGTCCTGGTCGAACAGGACCTGCTCCTCGCGGTCGAGCACGCCGCGCGGCGCGTTCAGGTACGCGGCATACGCCTCCGTCGCGATTCCCACGTCTGCACCGAACGGGTTCATGGTCGCGACTCCGTCGGGATCCACTCGGGGAGGGCACGAATCTGCTGCAGCTGGCGCCACCACGGACGCAGCTCGAGCACCACCATCGCGGCGACGAACGCCACGGGCAACAGCGCGAGATTGATAGCGATGATCATGAATTGATCCTTGATCGGGAACCTGGATGTTCAAGCGGATAAGGCGGCGGCGTCAGGCGCCGCCGACCACCCCAAAGTACCCGCGGAACCGGGGCGATTCACTCGCCATTTGGATAATCAAATACTCTGCTCTTCGTGAGCGACGACTGGCGACTCGAGGTGGGGCTGTTCGAGGACGGCCGCGCGCATGCGCTGACCGAGCGGCTCGAGGCCGAGAGGCTCGGCGAGGATCTCGAGTCCTCGCTCGGCGAGCGACTGGCTGTTTCCGGGGATGGACCGAACGTCTTCGTGTACGCCGGCGACCGAGCGCAGGCCGACGCGGCGGCTAAGGTGATTCGAGCCGTCGCCGCCGAGCACGGCTGGGACATCGAGCTCGAGCTCAAGCGGTGGCACCCCGCCGCGGAGGAGTGGGAGGACCCAGACGTCCGGCTGCCACAGACGGACGCCGAGCGCGCCGAGGAACACGCCCAGCTGATCACCCAGGAGCGCGAGGAGACCGCGGAGCGCGGCTACGCCGAGTATGAGGTGCGCGTCGAGACCTCCTCGCACCACGACACGGTGGCGCTGGCAAACCGGCTGCGCGATGAGGGTCTGCCTGTGACGCGGCGATGGCGCTTCCTGCTCGTGGGCGCGCGGGACGAGGACGCTGCGAACGCTCTCGCCGAGCGGATCCGGGCGGAGGCTCCAGCCGGCGCGACGGTCACGGCCGAGGTGAGCCGGAGGGCCGCCTACGACGACGATCCAGGCCGCGGATCATTCGCCATCTTCGGCGGACTCGGCGGCTAGTTTCCGGAACGACCCTCGAAGCCCTCCCACTCCACGTCGGGCCCGTTTGCGTCGCCCGCTCGCACTTGTTCGTCCGACGCGGCCGCGCTGGCGACGTCAGCCGGAAATGTCGCTCCGGCGCGGAACAGGAAGTACCCGGCGGCGGCGAGCGTCGTCAGCATTATGAGGAAGGTGACTTCGAGCCCAGTGGTGGTGTTCGAAGACGGGGCGTGGAGGTGCGTTTTGACGTCTCCGATCGGCGCCTGGGAAGGGACAATTCCAGAGATCAGCTGCGACACCCCGCCGAATACCAGCGGTGCAAGTGCCTGCGCGAGCGAGCGCGCGACGGTCTGCGCGCTCTGCGCCCTTCCCCACAGGCCGGCCGGGACGACGTCGAGCCGCGCGGCCTGGAGCGGCGGATTGGCGGCCGAGATCAGCCCCGCTCCGAGCACGGCGAACCAGATCGCCGGGGTGATGCTCTTGCCGAGGAAACCGGGAATCAACAGCAGCGCGGCACCGACGTAACAGACGGCCGGGAACCACACGCGGGCCGAAAGGTTGCCGCGCTTCAGCAGCAGATCTGGCACGCGACCGCCGATGAGCGTCCCGACCACCGCGCCGACCACGAGCAGCGCGAGGAACAGCTCCCCCTCCGCCTGACCGGCCTTGAAATGGCCCAGGACGAACAACAGCGCGAACGTCTGGAGCCCCGCGAAGTAGAAGTAGCCGAGCGACGAGCCGACGATCATCAGCACGTTCGACGGGATCGCGAACAGGTAGCGGATTGACGCCCCCAGGCTCATCTTGCTGGGGTCCTCGTGGAGCACGAGCCGGGGGTTGGGCTCGACGCCCGCGCTACGGGCCGCTTCGCGGGCGGCTTGCGCCCCCGCGTCGACCGCCGGCTCCTCCTCCGACGCCACCGCGTCACCGAGCGGCTCGGTCGCCGCGCGCCGTTGCACCACCTCGCCCAGGTCGACGTCCCCGACCTGGAGATGGCTCTGTCCCCCACGCAGGGGTTCCGGGACCGTCCGCCAAAGCTCGCGGGCGAGGAAGAAGCCCGGGATGCCGAGCACGACGAACGCAGCGCGCCAGTCGATCAGGTCCGCGACGAACCCGCTGACGATGAACCCGAACGCCGTACCGGCAGCCTCGCCGACGAGGATGTAGGACCAGATGCGGGCGCGTTCGTCGGCGGCGAAGTAGTCGCCGGTGAGCGAGGCGATCGCCGGACCCGCGGTGGCGGCGACAGCACCCAGAGCGAGCCGCGTCAGCAGGAGAGAGGAGAAGCTCCCCGCGAACGCGCTGAGCAGCGACGCGACGCTCCACAGGACCACACTGAACGCCAGCAACGGCATACGGCGGGTTCGGTCGACCAGCAGCCCCACCGGGACCGTGAACACCGCTCCGACTAGTAGCGAGACCGAGGCGAGCAGCCCGATGTCGGTGTTGTTGATATGTAGCCCGGACTCGAGCTGCCGTGCGATCGCACCTACGGTCGACGAGTCCGCACCGTTCAGTGCGAGCACGAACGCGAACAGGACGATCACCCGCGCCCGGGCCGGCCCCCCCACGCGCTTGACGACCTCGCCGCGGAAAAGGCGCCCGAGCCAGTGCAGGAAGCGAAGGAAGTCCCGCCCGGCCCGCGCCGCTATGCCCGGCTCCCGGCGTTGCGCAGCCATCGCCGGCTCAGCTCTCCGGGACCGTCTCCGCCTTCGCGTCGTCGTCCATCCGCCAGTGATGCACAGTCGCGCGAAGGGAGAGGAAGCCGGCGATTCCCGGCAGCGTGGGGAGCCAGAACGAGATGGCGCGGTAGGCCAGGACGGCGATGACGGCGTGGCCGGCGGGGACGCCGAAGGCCGCGAACGCGCCGATCATCCCGCCCTCCACTCCGCCGATCCCCCCTGGGAGCGGCAGCAGGCTTCCGAGCGTGCCGAGGAAGTAGCCCATGACCAGTACCGCGACGGGCACGGCGGAGCCGAACGCGCGAAACGACACGCCGAGGACCGCGATGTCGAAGCCCCAGTACGCCACGGCGCCGAGCAGCCCCACTCGCCGCTCTCGCACCAATCCCAGCGCGGTGCGGACCCCCGAGCCGAGGGTCGCGGGTAGCGTCGCGAGGCGCGCGGCGAGGCGCCCGATCCGGCCCGAGCGGCGCGCCACCTGGGACAGGCGTCGCTCGAAGTCCCCCGGCAGGAGCCCCATGGCCGCACCCAGCGCAAGTGCCGCCGCGCTGAGGATGGCGGGGAACAGCGTCAGCGCAGCCGGTCCCTGCCCGTCGAAGACCCCCGTCCACAGCCCGAGTCCGCACACGATCAGCGCGAGCAGGTACAACGAATACTGGATCGAGTAGGTGGCCGCCAACCGGCAGGCGATCAGGCCCGGAGCCATACCGGCGCGTCGCAGGGCCCACACCGTGACCGCGACGCCGCCTGCGCCGGCCGCGGCAAGCAGCCGGATCGCCGCGATCCCCGCGAGCGGGATCTCGACGCTGGCCCGCCAGTTCAAACGCGGGAAGCCCCGGGCGAACACGGTCCGGAACAAGACGACATAGCCAGCCACTGAGAGCACCTCGAGCCCGGCCGCGACGGCCAGCATGATCGGATCGCCGCTCTTGAGCTGTCCCCATGTCGCGTTCAGACCGGCGAGCTTCGGGACGAGGAAGTACAGGCCGACCAGCGCGAGGACGATGAACAGCACTCCAACGATGAGGGTGCGCCGGCTGACCGGCGCGATCGGGCCGAAGCTCCCGGTGTCGTCGTGGCGCGTGTCTTGGGAGGCCGGCGGGTCCTCCGGGTTCGCGCGGGTTCCGGCCGCCGTCTCCGGCTCGTCGCGGTCGGCCGCCGTCTCCGGCTCCTCGCGGTCCCGACTGGGGTGAAGTTCGCCGCGCATGGCCCTCTGCCGGTGACCTTACCCATCCCGGATGCGGACCATTCGATCCGCTTCCCCGGCCGGCGGCGTCATACCCTCTCTGAACATGCTGCAAATCGAGGTGCGTCCGATCCCGCTCGCGGAGACCCGGCCCCTGCGCCGCGAGGTCCTGCGCCCGCACGTATCGCTCGAAGATCTCGCGTCGCACGAGCCCACCGGCTCCGTCGCATTCGGCGCGTTCGACGGCGACGACCTCGTCGCGGTCGGGCTGGTTGGACGTGACGGTGAGGCACCGGGCGACTGGCGGGTGCGGGGTATGGCGACAAACCCTCACGTTCGGGGGCGGGGAGCGGGATCGGAGGTCCTGCAGGCCCTCGTGCAGTACGCGGTGGCCCACGGCGCCACACGGGTGTGGTGCAACGCCCGGACGAGAGCGCGTACGTTGTACGAGCGCGCGGGCTTCGTCGTCGCGTCGGACGAGTTCGAGCCGCCCGACATCGGCCCGCACTATCGGATGGAGCTGCCGGTCGCGTCGGGACGGGGTTAGTCTTCCGCGCCGTGGCGAGAACGGTCCGTGTCGAACGCGTAAGCACCTCAGATGGCGACCTCGACGCCCACGTGGTCCTACCGGAGGCGGGTTCGGGCCCGGGGATCGTCGTGCTCCAGGAGATCTTCGGCGTCGGCGGGTACATCAAGGAGGCGGCCGACCGCCTGGCCGGCCTGGGCTACGTCGCGCTCGCCCCGGACCTGTATTGGCGAATCGAGCCGGGAATCGCGGTGGCCCACGACGAGGATGGGCTGCGCCGGGCTTTCGGCGTCGCCCAGCAGCTCGACCACGGGCTCGCCGTGCGTGACGCGATCGACTCGCTGCACGCGCTGCGCGAACTGCCCGAGGTGACCGACGGCAAGGCCGGCGTGCTCGGCTTCTGCCTGGGCGGGACGCTCGCCTTCGAGGTCGCGATCGAAGACGATCCGGATCTCGCGGTCTGCTACTACGGGTCGGGCATCGCGGGCATGCTCGATCGTGCCGATCGCATCAGCTGCCCCGTGCTGCTGCACTTCGGCGGCTCCGACCCATACATCCCGCGTGAGCAGAGCGACGCCGTGTGCGCCTTCGCCGCTTCCCGCCCGGACATGGAGTGCCACATCCACGAGGACGCGGGGCACGCCTTCGACAACCACGAAGCGCCGATGTTTCACCAGCCGGAGCCGGCCGCCCAGGCTTGGGCGATGACCAAGGACTTCCTGGCCCGAACGCTGCCGGTCTAGCTCGAGCTCGTCAGCGCCGCACGATCGCGAGCGTCTCCGCGTGCAGCAACCCGTTTGTCGCCAGCGCGTCGCCGCCGCCGGCGGTCGGCACGCCAGATAGGTCGGTGAACGTTCCGCCGGCCTCTTCGACGATGACCTGCGGAGCGGCCAGATCCCACAGCGACACCACGGCCTCGCAGCTGATCTCGGCCACTCCCTCCGCGACCATCATGTACCCCCAGAAGTCGCCGAACCCTCGCGTGCGCCAGCAGCGACGCGCGAGCGTCAGCAGCCGATCGA
>DATBYI010000132.1:0-6116 GCA_036513815.1 Solirubrobacteraceae bacterium | reverse complement strand
CAGGCCCAGTTCATCGTCGTGACGCACCAGAAGCGCACGATGGAGGCCGCCGACTCGCTGTACGGCGTGTCGATGGGCGCCGACGGGATCTCGAAGGTGATCTCGCGCCGGCTGCCCCCCGCGCAGGAACAAGCCGCCTAGCCTCCGACCCGCCCTACTAGCCTTCCTGCCCATGGCCCGCGACTGGCGCGACCTGTTCATCGTCAACGGCGACGGTGGGCGGGGTCCAAATGAACAGCCCGACAGCGCCCCGGAGACCCAGGAGCGGCGCCTGGGCATGTTCCGGCGACTGCGCGAGAACCTGCGCAAGACGCGCCAGGCGCTGACCTCGGAGATCCAGGCGACGCTGTTCGAGGACCTGAGCGACGAGACGTGGGAGCGGCTCGAGGAGGCCCTTATCTACGCCGACGTGGGCGCCAGCACCACCGCACAGGTGGTCGAGCAGCTCGAGCGCGAGGCGACCGAGGGCGGGATCACCGGGGGCGAGGCCCTCACGGCGCGTCTGACCGAGCTCCTCGCGGACATCGCGCGCTCGGATAACGACCGGATCGACCTGCGGCCGCAGCCGACCGTGATCCTCGTCGCCGGTGTCAACGGCACGGGCAAGACCACGACGATCGGCAAGCTCGCCTGGCACCTGAGCAAGGAGCTCGGCAAGTCGGTGGTGCTCGGAGCGGGAGACACCTTCCGCGCCGCCGGGGTCGAGCAGCTCGAGGTGTGGGCCGACCGGGCCGGCGCGGCCTTCGTCAAGGGCACGCCCAACGCCGACCCCGGCTCGGTCGCCTACGACGCGATCGAGGCCGGCCTGCGCGACGGCGCCGACGTGGTCATCATCGACACGGCGGGGCGCCTGCATACGCAAGACGACCTGATGGCCGAGCTCGGCAAGGTCAGGCGAGTGATCGCCAAGCAGATACCCGAGGCGCCGCACGAGACGCTGCTGACCGTGGACGCGACGACGGGCCAGAACGGCCTGCGTCAGGCGCGGCTGTTCTCCGAGACCGTAGACGTCAGCGGCCTGGTCCTGACGAAGCTCGACGGCACCGCCAAGGGTGGGATCGCGCTCGCCATCGCCCACGAGCTCGGCATCCCGGTCAAGCTCATCGGAATCGGCGAGCAGCTCGAGGACCTGCGCCCGTTCGACCCGAACGACTTCGCGCGGGCCCTCGTTTCTTAAGTACATCTCATCAACCGCCCCTAGCGTGGCGACGAGCACGAATGGGCTCTCCGCGGCATCTCTGGTCTGGTGATTGGCAGCTCGAATCCGCGGCGGCCGCGGAGGAGCTGGCGCGTCGCCGTGCGCAGGCGCCGCCGACCGAGCCCGATGAGCCCGATCCGCCGGCGCCTCGCCGCCCCCGGCGCCGGCGCGCGATACGGGTGCCGGGCTGGCGTCCGCGGGCGCGCACGGTTCGTATCGGGGCCATCGTCGCGGCGGTCGCGCTGCTCTGCGCCGGAGCCGCCCTTGGGGTGAGCGCGTTGGTGGGTGGGTCAGGCTCCGCGTCCCCGCCCGCCGTCAGCGCGGACGCGAGCGCCTTGCTTGGCATGAAGGTGACCACCCTGCCGGTGGGCGGCGTGCTCATCACGTCCGTGGCTCCGAACGGTCCCGCGTACCGCGCCGGGCTGCGCCGCGGGGACGTGATCACCGAGGTCGCCGAGCAGCGGGTGGAGAGCCCGGATGACATCGACTCGGCCATTACGCCGCTGGCGCCGGGGTCGCGGGTCAAGATCGAGTTCGACCGCGGGGCAGGGACATATCTGACCCAGGCCACGCTGCGCAAGCACCCCGCTGGTTCACCATGAGCTTCGCGCGGCCGCTGGCCCTCGTCGGGCTGCTTTTGATCCCGCTGTTGATTCAGTGGTACATCCGCCATCAGCGCAAGCGGGAGCGGGCGGCGGCCGCATTCGTCGCGCCGCCGCTCATAGCGTCGGTCGCGCCGGTTCGCCCTCGTTGGCGCCGGCACGTCCCGATGCTCGCGTTCCTCCTGGCTCTTGCGATCCTGATCCTCGCCGCCGCCAAGCCGCAGCGGAGCCTCGCCGTGCCGGTCACGGACGGCGCCGTCATGCTCGCCAACGACGTGTCGAGCTCGATGGCGGCGAAGGACGTCGCCCCCTCGCGTGAGGGTGCGGCGCAGCGCGCGGCCGAGACGTTCCTGGCCCACGTCCCGACGGCGGTCGAGGTCGGGCTGCTCGAGTTCAACCAGACGCCGATCGTGCTCCAATCGCCCACGACCGACCACGCGCTCACGGCGGCCGCCCTCCGTCAGCTGCACGCGCGCGGGCACACCGCGGTCGGAGACGCGATCCTCGCCGCGCTGCGCACGCTCAGGACCCTTCCGACCCACGGCGGCAAGCGCCCGCCGGGTGCGATCGTCCTCATCTCGGACGGTTACTCGACGAACGGCACCGATCCCATCGCCGCCGCCCGGCAGGCGGCCGCGGACCACATTCCGATCTACACCGTCGCGGTGGGGACCGACCACGGCACGATCCCGATCCCGCGTGGCGGAAAAACGGTGAACGTGCTCGTGCCGATCGCCCCGCAGCAGCTCGCGCAGATCGCGAGCGTGTCGGGCGGGCGGGCCTACACCGCGGCCGACGCGGGCGACCTGAGCCAGGTCTACCAGCATCTCGCCGCGCAGCTCGGGCGAAAGCACGTCGAGCACGGACTCACGGCGAGCTTCGCCGGCGGAGGACTGGCGCTGCTGCTACTCGGCAGCGGCCTGTCGCTCTTCTGGTTCGGCCGCCTGGCCTAGACACGACTGACTGACGAACTTCCAGACACGACTCGGAGGACACATGGACAACATCGAACGGACGAGCGAGCAGCGCCGGGAGGCCCGGGACGCCCTCCAGGAGGCTCTGCACGAGATCAAACGGGTGATCGTGGGACAGGACGCGATGCTCGAGCGGCTCCTCGTCAGCCTGCTGGCCGGCGGTCATGCGCTGCTCGAGGGCGTGCCCGGGCTCGCCAAGACGCTGACTGTGAAGACCCTGGCCGCGGTCCTCGGCGGCTCCTACAACCGGATCCAGTTCACCCCCGACCTCGTGCCGGCCGACCTCGTCGGCACGCGCGTGTACCGGCCCGACACGGCCAGCTTCGACACCGAGCTCGGCCCGGTGTTCTGCAACTTCCTCCTCGCCGACGAGATCAACCGCGCACCGGCCAAGGTCCAGTCGGCGCTGCTCGAGGTGATGCAGGAGCAACAGGTCACGATCGGCGGGACGACGCACCTGGTCCCGCTGCCGTTCATCGTCATGGCCACCCAGAACCCGATCGAGTCCGAGGGCACCTATCCGCTCCCGGAGGCACAGGTCGACCGCTTCCTGATGAAGATCGTGGTCGACTACCCCGACATGGGCGAGGAAGCGGCCGTGGTCGGCCGCAGCCTGCTCGAGCCCGCGGCGGTGCGCGAGCGCCTGTCTCTCGACGATCTGCGCCGGTACGCCGCGGCCACGCACACGGTGGCGGTCGACCGTCAGGTGATCGGTTATGCCGTTGCGCTGGCGGACGCGACCCGGCACCCGGGCAAGTACGGCCTGGGCGACGTCGAGCCGATGATCGAGTTCGGGGCCAGCCCGCGTGGGCCGATCGGCCTCGTCCAGGCCGGGCGCGTGCTCGCGCTCCTGCGCGGCCGTGGGCACGTCCTGCCCGACGACGTGCGCGACCTGGCACCCGACCTCCTGCGTCATCGCATCGTGCTCTCTTACGACGCCCTCAGCGAGGGCGTCACTCCGGATCAGCTCCTCGAACGAGTCCTCGCCGCGGTTCCCGAACCGGGAGCCGACCAGCTGATGCGCGAGACGCCGGTCACGGCGGTGCGGGCGCGGTGAGCGCGAGGCTGCTCGAGCCCCCCGCGGCACGGCAAGGGCCCGGCCCGGTCGCGCAGCCCCTTGTCGAGGCCATCGACCTGTCGCTCAGCCGACTCGTTGTGCGCACGCTGCCGGGCGAACGGCGCGCCGTCGGCCTGGGCGCCGGCACCGAGCTCGCGCAGCTTCGCCCGTATCAGATCGGGGATGACGTACGCCACATCGATCCGGCAGCGACGGCGCGAACCGGCCAGGCGCACGTCCGCCTGCACGTTCCCGAGCGCTCCGTGACGACCTGGCTCGTCTTGGACGTCTCGCCGTCGATGGCCTTCGGCACGGCTCAGCGGCTGAAGGCCGACGTGGCCGAAGGGGTGGCGCTCGTGTTCGGCCGTGTCGGCGTCCGGAGAGCCGGCAGCGTCGGGCTGGTCGCCTTCGGCGCGGCCGCCCCGCGTGTCCTGCCGCCACGTGGCTCGCGGCCCGGGATGGTCGCCCTGCGGCGCGTGCTGGCCGAGGGCGTTGCGCCTGACGGCCGGCACGACACGAACGGCCTGGCCAACGCGCTGCGCCGAGCCGGCCGACTCGCGCGCCAGCCCGGGCTCGTGGTGCTGATCTCCGATTTCCGCGACCAGCACCACTGGGAGCGGCCGCTCGGGTCGCTCCGCATGCGCCACTCCGTGATCGCGGTCGAGATCAGTGATCCGCGCGAGCAGGAGCTCCCGTCCGTTGGGCATCTCGCGCTGATCGACCCGGAGAGCGGCGAGCGGATCGAGATCGACACCTCGAGCGAGCGCGTGCGCCGGCGGTTCGCCGAGCTCGAGCGCGAGCGCCGCGCGGCCGTGGCGCGCGAGTTGCGTCGGCTACGGGTCGATCACGTCTCGCTCTCCACGGCCGAGGACTGGCTGCTGGCGCTGGGACGCCAGGTGCGATGAGCTTCGCCTCCCCGCTGTGGCTCGCGTCGCTCGCGCTGGTGCCGATCGCGCTCCTGGCCTCGGCGGCCGGGCGGCGCCGTGCCCGGCGCTACGCCGTCCGCTTCCCGGCCGTGTCGACTCTCAAGCTCGCGGCCGGGATGGGGAGCTCATGGCGGCGCCGGCTGCCGGGTCTGCTCGCGCTGGCCGCCATCGCGGCGTTGGGCCTGGCGCTGGCTCGTCCGCGGACGACCTACAGCGCGGCCCGCGATCAGGCCTCGATCATGCTCGTCACCGACCATTCGGGTTCGATGGCGGCGACCGACGTGGAGCCGACGCGCCTCGCCGCCGCCGAGCGCGCCGCCAACTCGTTCATCGATCAGCTGCCGTCCTCGATACGGGTCGGCGCGATCGCCTTCTCGACGACGCCCGACGCCGTGCAGGGGCCGGTCTCTGACCACGGCGCGGCCCGGGAGATCATCGACACTCAGACGGCGAACGGCGCGACGGCCACGGGTGACGCGCTCCAGCTCGCACTGCAACTCCTGAACGCCGCCAACGCCAAGCACCCGCCGGCCGCGATCGTGCTCCTGTCCGACGGCGCCGCGAACGCCGGCGTTGATGCCGCCACCGTGGCGCGCCAGGCCGGGCGGGAGAAGGTCCCCATCTACACCGTGGCGCTCGGCACCCCGGACGGCGAGCTGCCGAGTCCAGACCCGTTCTCGCCGCCCGTCGCGGTGCCGCCCGATCCGGAGCTGATGCAGGAGATCGCACAGCTCTCGGGCGGCCGCGCCTTCAACGCCCAGAGCGCGGACGAGCTCAGCTCGATCTACAAGCTGCTCGGCTCGAGGCTCGGGACCGTCACGCGCAAGCAGGACGTGACGGCCGAGTTCGCCGTTGGCGGGGTCGTCCTGTTGCTGTTCGCGGCCGTCGGCTCGACCCGGTGGGCCGGCCGGCTGCCCTAGGCGCGCCGCGGACGAATCGGGTCAAAGGCGCCGCCGGCAGCCGCCGCCGACAAATCGGCCCAAGGCGCCGCCGTCAGGCGCCGCCGACAATTCGCTCCAATGCACGCAGTACGCTGAAAGCGGAATGTTCGATTCACTGGCAGAGAAGCTCCAGGCCACTCTGGCCGACGTCCGCGGCCGGGGCACGCTGACCGAGGATGACATCAACGCGGCGATGCGCGAGATCCGCCTCGCGCTGCTCGAAGCCGACGTCAACTTCAAGGTGGTCAAGAGCTTCACGAGCGCAGTGAAGGAGCGAGCGCTCGGCGCCGACGTGGTCGGCAAGCTCAACCCCGGCCAGCAGGTGGTCAAGATCGTCTCCGATGAGCTGACCGAGCTGATGGGCGGTGCCGCCCGTGAGATCTCGTTCTCGCCGCGGCCGCCCACGATCATCGTGATG
>DATBYI010000131.1:0-3268 GCA_036513815.1 Solirubrobacteraceae bacterium | reverse complement strand
GACGGCACCGGCTCGGTCCCCGTTCTGTACGTGGGCAAGGAAACCGGCGCGAGCGTCGTGAGCGCCGCCGAGGCGGCCCAGAGCGCAAACGTCCTGCTCCAGGCCGCGGAGGGCACCGCCGTCGACAGCGACGTCTGAGGCGTCCTTCCGGGGAAGGACCCCTCGCGGCGGATCTTCGTCGCCACTCCGTCCTCGAGCATGGTGCCGGCGTCCTCCGAGCGCGGCTCGGGCGATGCGGCCGTGCTCGGCCTCGCCCGCCACTACGCCGAGCTCCCGCGCAGCCAACGCCCCGTGACGCTCGTGTTCCTGTTCACGACGGGCCACGAAGTGGGCTTCCTCGGGCTGGATGCGCTGATCAAGGCGACGGGCAGCTTCTTCACGGGGCAGGACGCCTTCGTGTGGCTGGGCTCGGGGATTGGCAATCCCACGACCACTGAAGGACCGAACGGTCAACTCACGGTCAGCCCCGTTCCGAGCCCCAGTGGAGGGCTGCACTACAGCGAGAACCCGCTCATCGAAGCGCTCTTCCCGGACTTCTTCGCCGGGGGGGTAACGGTGCCGACCACGGCCGACCACATCTCGACGGCCGGCGAGCAGGTCTCGGCCTACGCCGACGGCGTGCCGACGATCGGTTGGACCGGTTCAAGCATCTTCTTCCACACGACCGCTGACCTGCCCGGCACCGTCGATCCCACCCTGCTGGCGGAGGAGTCGCAGGGATTCCGCAACGTGATCGACGCCCTCGCCGCTGAGCCGGCGGGCGCAGTGCAGGCGGCGAACAGTGGAGCCGCGGCCCTGGGGGCGCAGATCAACCCGTTCACGCGGGATCCCAACAATCCCGTCCTCGGCGCCGCCGGCGTGGGAGGGCCGGAACCGCAGATCGTCTCCCGCACCTCCTGGTAGCCAATCCCGCGGGCCTCGGATGGTCGCGGACCCTTTGGTAATGGCTCACCCCTTGGCTTTGAGCTCGGACGTCCCTTAGACGATAGGGTGCCGCGAATGCGCACAAAGACCATCCTGCTCGCCTCTGCGGCCGTCATGGCTCTTGTGGCGCTCACCACCGCTCTGCCCAGCTCTGCCGGCGCCAGCTCAAATGCCAACCCAAAGATCCGCAACGGCTACTACGCGAGCCTCGTTGGCCATCCCTCGGCCGACGTCGAGTTCCACGTGCGGGCCAGCGGGTCATCGATCCCACACCTGTCCCTCGGCTGTACGCCCGACGCTGCCAACGCCCAATTGATCGCCAACAGTGGGTACGCGGGTATCGCGGTCGTTGCCCCCACGCTGAGGATTAGGCATGGTCGCGTCAGCTACCAGGGCACGGCCATGGTTACCGCCGACTATGCCGGCGCGCCTACGGTGGCCGAGACGACGCTAACCATCTCGCTCACCCACGTCAGCGGCCCAGTCGTCCACTACAGGTTCGAGGGCATCGCACACTCCGAGACCACAGCCTGGAAGGGCAATGCCTCGAGCCCGGCTTGCGCCAGCGTCGCGGATCATGGCAAGGTCACCCTGTTCGGTCCCGTCGCCGGCGAATAGCGCCCCCACGGGCGAGACGCGGGACCGGCCCCCTACTTCCTCCGGCGCGGTCCGAACCGCGACATCAGGCGGCGCAGGCCGCTCCGGATCTCCTGGCTCGCGTCGCCGGCGATCCTGCCGACCGTGTCGTCGGTCTTGATGATCCCCAGCTCTTCGTCCGTCGGACGCACGGGGCCCCCTCGGGCGACGGTCTCGGCGGCCTTCGCACGGTAGCCCGCGCGGCGGGCCTTGGCCTCGTTGATCTGCGCCTGGAGGCGGGCGACGTGGTCGTCGGGATCAGGCGTAGCAGGGGTTGCGTCGGCGTCGTGGGTCATGGGACGGATTCCAGCACCTATCGGGTCGTGCCGCCCCCGCGTCGGAGCTTTGGCCGGATAGTCAGCTCGCGCGGAGCGCGCACGTGATCGCGGACGCTCCGCGTCGCCAGAAGCACTCGACCCCATCGAAGCCCGCTTCGCGCAGCGCGCCCAGCTCCACCTCGAGCGGGAAGTAGCGATCCTCGTCTGACCAGGCGGCGAAGTGACCGCGCGCCTGCGAGTCGGTGATTCCGTGCTCGCTCATCCGATGCGCCCAGCGGTCGAACACCAGCGCGTTCAGCCGCGTGTCCTCGCTCACCGCGGCATCCAGGTTGAGCAACACCCCGCCCGGCGGGAGCGCCTCATGAATGGCGCGGTACAGCTCTGTCTTCGCGTGGAGATCATGGACGTGGTGCAGCGCCAGCGACGAGACGACCGCGTCCGCGCTGGGCAGTGGGTCGAGAAAGCTGCCCTCCTTGAACACGACTCGTTCCCCGTAGCCAGACAGCCGACGGCCGGCCTCACTGAGCATGTCCCGATCGACATCCAGCACCGTCACGCGGACTCCGGGAAGCCCGTCCAGGACGGCGGCAGCTAGCGCACCGGTCCCGCCACCGAGATCGAGCACATGCGCACTGGCCGGGGCGAGCGCCGCGAGCAGCTCAACGCCGGTCGCGAGCATGTCGTCGTAGTACGGGATGAACCGACGGATCTGGACGTCGTAGCCATGCGCATCGACGTCGAGATGCCGCTTGACCGAGTGCGTCTGACCACCGGACACTGGACGATCCTAGCTGCCCGTGTGGCAAGCCAGTCAGCGGCCGATGCGGTAGCGAATGTGCGTCGCACGCGGGGAGTCGATCACCTCGACCGGCTGTAGGCCGGGGTCTTGCACTCCGTCGAACAGACGCTCGCCGGCGCCGAGCAGAACGGGAGCGATGTCGAGCATGAGCTCGTCGATCACGCCCGCCGCGAACGCCTGGCGCACGGTGGAGGCGCCGCCGGCGATGTCGACGCCGCGCTCCCCGGCCGCCGCCTTCGCGCGCTCAAAGGCGACATCGAAGCCTTCGGTAACGAAGTGGAACGTCGTCCCGCCCTCCATCTCGATCGGGTCGTGCGGGTAGTGGGTGAGAACGAACACGGGAGCGTGATAGGGCGGCTCGTCGCCCCACCACCCGCGCCAGTTCGCGTCCCACGGGCCCCGAACCGGGCCGAACATGTTGCGGCCCATCACGTACGCACCGCAGGGCGTCATGAGCTCATCGCGCACGCGGGCGTCGGCCTCATGGAAGGGCTCGTCCAGGTGCCAGTGGTGGAGCTCCAGGCCGCCGACGCCGAGCGGGTTCTCGCGGCTCTGGTCGGGGCCCGCGACGAAGCCGTCGAGCGAGATGGACATGTGGCATGTGGTTGGTGTCATTTGAACCAAGACCACC
>DATBYI010000130.1:0-4655 GCA_036513815.1 Solirubrobacteraceae bacterium | reverse complement strand
GCCGCTCAGGGCATCGGGGCCGGCGGCGTCATGACCCTGGCCATGGCCACCGTGGGGGACCTCGTCTCCCCGCGCGAGCGCGGTCGCTACCAGGGCTACATCCAGCTGACGTTCCTGCTCGCGAGCCTCATCGGGCCGCTGCTGGGCGGACTGTTCGTCGACCACCTGTCGTGGCGGTGGGCCTTCTACGTCAACGTCCCGATCGGACTGCTCGCCCTCGGCGTCCTGAGCGCGTATCTGCCGGCGGCGGCCCATCGGGCGTCCGCGCGCACCGACTACGCGGGCGCGGCCCTGCTCGCCGCCACCGTCGTCGCCGTCCTGTTGATCGCCACCTGGGGTGGCAGCCGCTACGCGTGGGGCTCGGCCCAGATCCTGGGTCTGATCGCTGGGGCAGTGATCCTGCTCGCCGCGTTCGTGCGGCGCGAGCGTCGCGCGGCCGAACCGGTACTGCCGCTCCGGCTGTTCGGAGACCGGGTGTTCGTCACCGTCAGCGCCGGACTGTTCGTGGCCACCGTGGCCCTGTTTGCCGCGATCGTCTTCCTGCCCGTGTTCCTCCAGCTCGCGACCGGCGCGAGCGCCACCGGCTCCGGACTGCTGATGCTGCCGCTGCTCCTGGCCAGTGCCCTCAGCACGACCGTGGCCGGCCTGCTCATGGCCCGGACCGGGCGCTACAAGATGTTCCCCGTCGCCGGCCTGGCCGCGATGGGCGCCGGCCTGCTGCTGTTCTCGACCCTCGACGCCACCAGCTCACGGGTCACCGCCGCGGCCTTCATGGTCGTGTTCGGGATCGGCTTCGGCCTGGTCACCCAGATCCTCGTGGTGGCAATCCAGAACGCGGTCGAGCCGCGTGAGATCGGCACCGCCACCGCCGCCGCCAACCTATTCCGCGCCCTCGGCGGCTCGGTCGGCGTCGCCGTGTTCGGCGCGATCTTCACCGGCGGCCTGCGCCACTGGCTGCCGATCAAGCTGAGCGGCCACGTCCCGAGCGGGGTGAGCGCCACCGGGATCCAGACCACGCCGGGGCACATCCACGCCCTCCCCACTCCCGTCCAGCAAGCCATCGCCCACGCCGTCGCTAACTCGCTGCATGACGTTTTCCTCGTCGCCGCCGTGACCGCGCTCATCGGCTGCCTGATCGTGCTTACGTTGCGCGAGCAGCCGTTGCGCGGCCGAGCGGCCGCAGCCCCGAAGAACCAGGAGGACGAGTCATGCCAGTCATCCCCGCTGACGCCCTCGAAGGCGTGAACCTGGTCGGCGCCGACCACGGCGCGACGATCTCGCTCATCCTCGACCGCAGCGAGCCCGGCCAGGGCCCGCGGCTACACCGCCACCCCTACGACGAGACCTGGGTCGTCGAGGAAGGGACGCTCACCTTCCAGCTTGGCGAGGAGCGCTTCAAGGTCGGCGCGGGCGACGTCGTGATCGCTGCGCCCGGCGCTCCGCATAAGTTCACCAACGACGGTCCCGGACGCTCGAAGATGGTGTGCATCCACGCCAGCCCGACCTTCCGGACCGAATGGCTCGAATGAGCCCCCGGCGCAACCCGCGGTCCAGGGCCACCGACCCCGACCAGGATCACTCCTCGTCGCGGTCGAGCAGGTCGGTCAGCGTCGCCCCGCTCTGCACCGACTCGGGCCGCTCGGCGGCGATGTCCGATCCCGGGCGCGCGTACTCGTCGCGGCGCTTGATCAAGAGCCACTGCGGTTTCTCGCCATCCCGCGTGCGCTGCAGCGCGAAACCTCCCTCGAGTTTCTCGCCGTGGAGGACGAACACTGCGTGACCGCGGTCGAGCGCCTCGGGCCATGGCACCCGTCCCCCCTGCTCGTACTCACCGCGGTCCCAGATGATCACGCCACCGTTCCGGGTCGGCCCCTCGAAGTCATTGTGGCTTAGCGAGTGATCCTCGACCTGGACCGCGAAGCGCTTGACCGTCGGGTCCAGCGACGGGCCCTTGGGAACCGCCCAGGAGCGCATCACGCCGTCGACCTCGAGGCGCACGTCGAAGTGGTGCGCTGTTGCCTGGTGCTCCTGCACGACGAACACGCCCGCCGGCACGCCGCGAATCGCGAACTGCTCGTGCCCCTCGACCTTGAACGCACGCTCCGCCACGGACTCGACGCCGTGAGCCGAGCGCAGCCAGTCGACCAGCTGCGCCACCGCCTCCTGCGCCCCCTCCGCGTGCACGCACAGGGTGTCGTCGTCCATCAAGCGAACCCACCCGAGCGCGCCGAGCTCACGGGCCCGATCCCGCACCTCGTCGCGGAGCGCCGGATCGGACACGTCGCCGGCGATCGTTACTCGCTTAGCCGTCACGTCGCTGCATTCTGGACTAGCCTGCTCGGGCCATGGAGCACCGCCGCTTCGGACGCACGGGCTGGAACGTCCCGGTCATCGGGCTCGGGACGTGGCAGACGTTCGACTTGGCGCCGAGCGAGGAGGGCATCGCGCGCGAGGTCGTCGACGCCGCCCTTGAAGAGGGGACGCGGTTCTTCGACTCCTCGCCGATGTACGGCCGAGCCGAGGGCGTGCTCGGCCGCGCGCTCGGCGACCGGCGCGCGGACGTGATGCTCGCCACCAAGATCTGGACCGCCTCGGCACCCGAGGCGAGGCGCCAGTTTGCGGATCAGCTCGACTTCTTCGGCGGCCGCGTCGACCTCGAGCAGATCCACAATCTCGTCGACTGGCGCCGGCACCTCGAGTGGCTCGAGGAGGAGCGCGACGCGGGCAGGATCGGATTCATCGGCGCGACCCACTACGCCGCCAGCGCGTTCACCGAGCTCGAGGAGGTCATGGGCACGGGCCGAATCGACACGATCCAGGTGCCGTACAACCGGGTCGAGAACGAGGCAGCGGAGCGCATCCTCCCGCTCGCGGCCGAGCTCGACCTCGGCGTGATCGCGATGCGGCCGCTTGGCGGCGGGTCGTTGATCAGGCGATTCGACGCCACCGAGCTGTTGAAATGGACGCTCGCGGATGAGCGCGTTCACGTGGCGATTCCCGCCACCTCCTCGGTTGAGCACGCGCGGGCGAACGCCGCGGCGGGCTCAGTTGAACACTGACCCACCGTCGGCGCACAGCGTCTGCCCGGTCACGGTCGCGGCCCCGTCGGTGGCGAGGAACGCGACGACGGCCGCCGTGTCGTCCGGCTGCAGCGAACGGGGCACGGCCTGGCGCGCGAGGACCTCTTCGAAAGCCTCGTCCGGCAGGTCCGCCTCGGTGAACGGCGTGCGCGTCAACCCGGGCGCGACGCAGTTCACGGTGATTCCGTGGGCGCCCAGGGGCTTGGCCAGCGACCGGGCGATGCCCACGAGGGTCGCCTTGCTCGCCACGTAGGGCAGGAAATCCGGCCCCGGAGGCCGCCATACCGTGTTCGAGGTGATGAACACGATCCGGCCGAAGCCCCGCTCGATCATCGCCGGCGTCAGCTCCTGGCAGAGCCACAGCGCCGACTCGACGTTGACCGCCTGCACCCGGCGCCAGGTGGCGGCGTCGAGCCCGGCCAGGTCCGCGCGGTCGAACGCGGCGGCGGCGTGGACCAGCACATCGCGCGGCCCGAGCCGCCGCGCGACATCACGCACGGCCTCCTCGTCGGCCAGCTCAACCGCGAATTCCCCCGAGCGATCGAGGATGGCCACGTCGTGCCCGCTGTCGCTGAGCGCGCGCACGATCGCTCCGCCGATTCCGCCCGCTCCCCCCGTGACGACCGCTGTTCGCTCCATGCGCGGGTGGAAGCATACGAAGCTGTCACATCATCGTGCGCTCGCGGGTCAAGTTCTCAGGCGCCGCCGTCAGGCGCCGCCGACCATCCCAATCAGCCGTTTAAGGCGCCGCCGTCAGGCGCCGCCGACCATCCCAATCAGTTGACTCGACGGAGGGATTTCGTGACTGCCGACGGACAAGAGTTGCTGGCGAGGGAGTTCGAAGCCGAGCGTCCCCGGCTGCGGGCGGTGGCCTATCGGATGCTTGGCTCGCTGAGCGAGGCCGAGGACGCGGTCCAGGACGCCTGGCTTCGCCTGAGCCGGACCGACACGAGCGAGGTGGAGAACCTGACCGCGTGGCTCACCACGGTCGTCGCGCGCGTGGCGCTCAACATGCTCCGCTCGCGCAAGACGCGGCGCGAGGAGACGCTCGAGACCCGCTTCCCGGACCCGATCATCGATCCGGCCGACGGGACAGACCCCGAGCACGAGGCACTGCTGGCCGACTCGGTCGGGCTGGCGCTGCTCGTCGTGCTCGAGACGCTCACCCCGGCCGAGCGCCTCGCGTTCGTCCTGCACGACATGTTCGCCGTGCCGTTCGAGCAGGTGGCCCGGATCGTACAACGGTCGCCGGAAGCGTCCCGGCAGCTGGCCAGTCGCGCCCGGCGCCGCGTAAGGGGAGGTGCCCCCATTATCGACGCCGATCTGAGCACCCAGTGGGAAGCCGTCGAGGCGTTCCTGGCCGCCGCTCGCGACGGTGACTTCGACGCGCTCGTCGCCGTGCTCGACCCTGACGTTGTGCTCAGGGCCGACGGAGGCGCGGCATTCGCGGCCGTATCGAGTGAGGTCCGCGGTGCCAAGGCAGTGGCCGGTCAGGCGCTCACGTGGTCACGAGTCGACCTGACCGTGCGCCGGGCGCTTATCAACGGCGCCGCTGGGATGGTCTCGACCCGGAAC
>DATBYI010000129.1:0-12798 GCA_036513815.1 Solirubrobacteraceae bacterium | reverse complement strand
CGAGCCGCTGCTCGCTCAGCAACTGCGCGCGGCGCACTCGACGGTGCGACCCGGATACCACCTGAACAAACGGCACTGGAACACCGTGACGATCGACGGGTCGCTCGTCGACGAGATGCTCAGGGACATGATCGAGGACTCTTACGATCTCGTCGTCAGCCGGCTCTCCGCGTCACGCCGCCGCACCCTCGGCTGGCGCGGCGACTAACCGCGCAGGCTGCCGATCCCGAGCGATCCGTCGTCGGGGTCGTCCGCCGGCGCGGGCGCGGGCGCGTCGGCCGTCTCGGCTGAACCGGGAGTCAGATTCTCGAGGAGCTCGCCCGATGGGACAAAGAAGAGCGCACCGGTGAGGGCGGTCGAGAAGTCGAGAATTCGATCGGTATTGCCGGGTGGATCGCCGATGAACATGTTCGTCAACATCAGCTCGATCAGCGCCGACGTCCGCGCGTAGGCGATGTAGTACGTCCCGAACTCGGCCTTGCCCACGCGACCGAACGGCATGTTGAAGCGCATGACCTGCTGCTCCTCGCCGTCTGGCCCCGTGATCACGTTGAGGGCCAGATGGGAGTTCGGGGCTTTGTCCTCATCCGGGAACTCGATATCGGAAAGCTTGGTACGGCCGATAGCGCGCTCCTGCTCTTCAGTCGACAGCGCATCCCAGGCCACCAGGTCGTGCAGATACTTCTGGACGATCACGTAGCTGCCGCCGGCGAACGCGGGATCCTCGTCGCCGATCAGCACCGCATCCGCGGCAGCGACGCCCTCCGGATTCTCGGTCCCGTCGACGAACCCGAGCACGTCCCGTTCGTCGAAGGAGCGAAAGCCGTGAACCTCGTCGACGACCTCAGCCAAACCGCGGAGGCGCTCGGTCAGCCGCTGGGCCAGCTCGAAGCAAAGATCGAAGCGATGGGCCCGAACGTGAAAGAGCAGATCGCCCGGCGTGGCCACCGCCTTGTGGCGCGCGCCGGCAAGTTCGCGGAACGGGTGAAGGTCGGCCGGACGCGGGCCGACCCCGAGCCGATCCCACAGATCGGCACCGATCCCGACCACACACGTGAGCTCCGCTTCGGGGACGCGGAAGCCCACCGACCGCTTGAGCCCCGGGACGTCCGCCAGCAGATCGGCGATCTCCGCCTCCGATCCGGACGACACCGTGAGCACGAGGAAGATGGCCGCCTCGGTCGGGTGGCTGAGAATCGATTGAGGCTCGGGCGTCGACACGAGTCGCTCCAACATACGCGACGACCGGCCGCGGGAGCAACCAAGACGCGGCCCGAGCCGCCGCGCGCGGCCATTCATATGCGATTGCGACATTCCTCTCACGCCACGCAGAGGTTTTCAGCTCATGCTCGGGACATGCGTGTATTGCTCTTGGACGAACGTAATGCCGACCGGCTCGCCGGTCTCCTGGCGTGCGACGGACACGACGTTCGCGCCGCCGACGCGCCTCCCGCGGCGATACGCCTGATCGACGGGTTTGACCCCGAGGTGATCGTGATGGCCGACGGATCGTTTGGCGAGCTGCGGCGCGCCGCCCCCCGCGCCGGGATCATCGCGCTCGTCCTGGGCCTCGACGCGCGCGATCGGATCGCCGCGCTGCAGGCGGGCGCGGACGACTGCCTGGCCTCTCCGTGGAGCGACGCCGAGCTCAAGGCCCGGGTACGGGCGATGGGCCGTCGACGCGAGCGCTTCTGGTCGTGCGCAGCGCCTTACGAGGTATCCGCTCAAACTTGTGGCCATCGTGACGATCTCTAGGGGTGGAGGGATTCGATCCTCTGATGATCGCCACACCGCACACACTCGCCGGCGCCTTCGCCTCCCGCTTCGCGCGCACTCCCCGCGGCGCGCTCGCCGCCGGCGTGCTCAGCCACCTGGCTCTGGATCGCATCCCGCACACCGACTACCGGCTGACCAATCGCAAGGCGCTCGTCGCCGACCTCGCCGCGGCGACGCTGCTGAGCGCGGCGCTGTCCCGCCGGCACAGACTGGCCGCGGCGGGAGCGTTCGGCGGCGTTCTCCCTGACCTGATCATGGTGGCGGAGCTGCGCAGCGGCCTGCGCGTCACCCTCCCCCTGCACCACGCCAACCACACGTCGATCGAACCTCCCCCCGTCGTCGGCGTACTCACCCAGCTGATCACGGTCGGGATGCTGCTCAGCCACCTGCATCGGCCCCAGCTCGGCTCCTGGCGAGCCCAGCCTCAGCGATTCCGACCGAATCCGTAGCGATCTTCTACGAGACACACCGGGACCGGATTCGTAGCTTGGCTCGCCATGTGCGAATACACAATCGACCATCGTCGGATATTGCAGCGCGCGTACGAGGGCCTGGCCGCGGGGGATCTCGACGTGTTCGTCAAGCCGCTCGCACCCGGCATCGTGAAGCCCGTGCTGGCCAAGTTGCTTCAACCGTTCACCACTGAGGTCCTCGACCTGCGGATCGACGCGACGCAGTTCACATTGGCGCGCGGGCGCGTTCAAGTCGAGGGCGTGTACAGCGCCCTGACCCGCGCGGACGGCAGTCGCGTGACCGCCCCCTTCCGGCACGAGTGGGACGTCATGTACGGCGTCGCATGGCGCCTGCGCCAGCTCGACGAAGCGATAGACGGCTCGGACGGCGATCACCTGGAGCCCGACGCCACCATGACCATGCTCGACGGCTTGATCGACGGTTCCCTCGAAGGGCTCGCCACCCATCACCTGTTCAAGGCGGACCTGCTCGCGATCCGCGGGCTCCCGGAGGCGTAGCCCACGGGCCGGCCGTCAACCGAGGACGTCGGCGAGATCCTCGTGGCCTCCGACGCCCGCCCAGCCCAGCGCCGTGCCGCCGTGGAGGTCGTCGACCAGGAGCGGATCTGCTCCAAGCTCGAGCAATACGACGACGGCGTCGCGTCGCCCGGCCTGGGCGGCGAGATGGATGGCGGTGACGCCTTCGCCGTGGCCAGGTCCGCCGAACGTGCCGCGCTGGTTAGGGTCGGCGCCTAGCTCGACGAGCGTGCGCAGGGACTCGGTCCGGCCGTTGGCCGCCGCCCAGGTGAGCGGAGTCCCTCGGTACGGGTCCGCGTCGACGCGCGCGCCGAGTTCGACGAGAAGCCGGATCGCGTCGACGCGGTCGGCTTTCGCCGCCCACACGAGCCCTTCGTCGAGCACCTCCTGGGGGTCGTCCGAGGGTTGCCAGACCGGAAACCCTCCGTGCGGGCGGTAGAAGCCACGATGTGCGCCGGCCGCTGGCGTGCCCACTAGCTCGCGGATCAGGTCGAGGTCGCCCAGGCCGGCGCCGACTCGCAGGTTGCCCGGCTCTCGACCCAGAATTCCGGCGACCTCGCGGTGGCCCCAGAAGAGCGCCGCAATGAGCGGTGTGCCTCCGTCGCCGCGCGCGAACAGGTCGGTGCGCGCTCCCGCGTCGAGCAGCAGCCGGGCGAGCTCGCAGTCGTCCGAGTAGCCCGCCTGGTGGAGCTTCGTCCACCCGTAGTCGTTCCCTCGATTCGGGTCGGCGCCCCGCGCCAGCAGGAGCGACACGAGCTCGAGCGAGCCGGCCATCCCGAGCAGGTCGTTGCCGTTGGTCCCTCGCTGGACGACGAGATCGGGGAACCGCCCGAGCAGCTCCACTATGCCCTCACGGTCGTTCGCCTCTAGCGCGCGGTACGCGAGCACGAACGGCGTCGGCGGCTCCTCGCCGGCGGCCATCGCCTCGATGTGCTGGCGGAGCGCTTCCCAGCTCCCGAAGCCGTGCCGCGCCGCGAGGTCGCGGCGCGCCTCGCCGACGCTCACCCCCTTGACCGAGGCAATGCCCTCCGCGCGGCCTTCGTAGTAGTCGAGATCGGTGCGGAACGGCTCCTCTAACGTCACGCACCGACGAGTCTAATCGCCGGTCACGAAGTCGACTCGGCCGGTAGGCGCAGTGTGAAACGTGCCCCGCCCGTCGGGGCCGCCTCGCAGGTGACCGTGCCGCCATGTGCTTCGATCGTACGCCGCACGATCGCGAGCCCGAGGCCCGTGCCACCACGCGGGCTCCGGGGAAGCCGGACGAACGGCTCGAAGATCCGTTCGCGCTGATCGGCGGGGACGCCCGGCCCGTTGTCGGTCACCGACATGGTTGGACCGTTCGTTGTCCGCCCGACTTCGAGCACAACCGTGTCAGCCACCGCGGACGCGTTGTCGAGCAGGTTGCGGACGGCGCGGAGCAGCGCGTCGCGGTCGCCGATGACCGGTACGGGCCCGTTGGTGAGCAATTCGACGCGAGCGTCTCGATCCGTGCTGGGTGTGGCGGCCACGGCCGCCGACGCGACGTCCGAGAGGTCGAGTGGCTCTCGGTGCGGTCGTTCGCGAGCGTCGAGTCGCGCGAGGTTCAAGAGGTCGTCGACCAGATGCCCCAGGCGACCGCTGTCTCGCGCCAGCTGGGCTTCGATCGCGTCGCGCGCGGGCCGCGCCGGCTGCTCTCGCAGGAGCCGTTCGGCGCTCGCCTGAAGGGCGGCGACCGGCGTTCGGAGCTCGTGTGACGCGTCGGCCAGAAACGTCCGCATGGCCGCCTCGGACGCGCGCGCCTCCGACACGGCGCGATCGAGAAGCACGAGTGCGCGCCAGAGCGCCGCCAGCAACGCCAGCGCGATCACCGCACCGACCGCTTCGGTGATCTCCAGGCTGCGGACCTGCCGGTCGATCCCGGCCAGGCTCCCGGTCAGGGTCGCGGGTACGTTGCGGCCGCCCGTGGAGATCACCTCGTGCACGGACAGGAGGGCTTCGCCCGGGGCGATCTGGAGGCTCCCGCCCGGACCGCTGAGTCCCACGAGATCGACCGAGATGCCCTCGGCGGCGAGCGAGCCGATCACCGGCTTGAGCGCTGCGGGCGTGCGCGCCGCGTCGAGCGCGCTCGCTCCGGAGGCGAGGTCGGTGCGAAGGCGCTGCTCGAGCCCGTCGCGGTAGCGCACCGTGATCACCACGACGAACGCTCCGAGGACCGCGACGATCCCGACCATCGAGGCGGCAATGAGCCGAGTACGCGCGGATCGGTGGCCGCTCACGGCGAGAACCGGTAGCCGATCCCGCGAACCGTGTGAATTAGCCGGGGGCCGTTTGCCTCCAGCTTTCGCCGCAGCGCGCTGACGTGCACCTCGACGAGGTTGTGGTCGTACGCGTCATAGCCCCACACCTGCGTCAGCAGCTGATCCTTGGACAACGACTGTCCTCGGTGACGCATGAGGAAGCCGAGCAGTCGCAGCTCCGTCGCCGTCAGCGCGAGGTCCCGACCGGCGCGCGTCGCGAAACCGTGCTCCTCGTCGATGAGCACCTGCGCTACCTCGAGCACCTGCGGGATCGCGCCTCGCCGGCGCAGTACGGCCCGCACGCGCGCCATCAGCTCCTCGAGCGCAAACGGCTTCACCAGGTAATCGTCCGCGCCCAGTTCGAGACCGGCCACCCGGTCGGCCACGGCGTCTCGCGCGGTGAGAAAGATGATCGGCAGGTCATGGCGCTGGCGGAGCGATCTGGCCAGATCGAAGCCGCTGCCGCTCGGGAGCAACACATCGAGGATCGCCAGATCGGGCGCCGCGGCGAGCACGTCTCCCGGACGCGGTAGATCCTCGAACGCGGTGGCGGTGAACCGCTCCGCGCGAAGCGCCGCGAGCACCGCATCGCGGACCGGCTGCTCGTCCTCGACGACAACGACTCGACCGATCGGCTCGTCCATGCTGGAGCGATTCTCCCGAACGCCGCCTGAAGATCGGCTGAAGAACCGCCCCGCTTCAGCTTGATCTCAGGGTCCCGGTGGATCCTGCGCTGAGGCCAAAACGGAAGGAGACAAGGTGAACGAGCAAAACCACACGTCTGCACGGGTCCGCTACACCGCGACCGGCGCGCTCGCCACCCTAGCCGTCGTCGGAGCGATCGCCGGCGCCACCGCTCTGGCGGCAAAACCTCACGCCAAGACGCCGGCGGCGCCGATGCCGGGCAAGACGCACGCGTCACAGCCGAGGTCGAGCCAGCCGTTCCTGAACGCAGTCCAGCAGCTCGTCAACGCCGGCACGATCACCGCAGCGGAAGGCCAGGCCCTCAACAGCCAAATTCAGACCGGCCGCGTCGATACGGACACGCTCGCGTCGATCGGGTTCACAGGGGCCCAGCTGCAGGCGGTCCAGCAGGCGCTCGCCAACACGAAGCAGGCACTAGCTGGCGGGCCCACGCCGACCCAGACTGCCAAACGACGCCGGTCGTGATCGCGCCAGGCGCCGCCGTCAGGCGCCGCCGCGCATTTCCGTCAGTTGCGATCGCCGGCGCTGTGGTCCCGCCAGCCGTCCTGGTACTCGGCGTCGTGCAGCCGGTAGAGCTGGTGGGCGTAGTGATCCAGGCGGTCCGCCGCCGCCTGGGCCTCGTGGTAGTCCTTGCCGTGGTCGCGAGCCGGTGTCTTTTCCTCGGCGCGCTTGCGAACGATGTGAAGTTCTTCTCGGGCCATCTCTACGATCTTTTCCAGCGTCTCTTGAAGGTCCATGTTGTCCTCTCGCTCCGGTGGCTGAGTCGGCTGACACCGCGCGCTGATCTTCTCACGCGGAGGTCCGCATCGACAGCTCCACGTCGTCTCCAAACGGGACCGAGGTATAGCCGTGGCGGGGAGACCGGACACGTTCGAGATATTCAGGCGTCCGGTCCGCGTTGTCGGCGACGATTAGCGTGCCGGGCTTGAAGTGTGGCTCGAGGAGGTTCAGGACGCCTGCGTAGAGTCCCTTGGCACCGTCGAGCAGAACGAGGTCGATCGGTTCGGGCAGATCGTGCGCGAGCGTCTGGAGGGCATCGCCCTCCCGCAGCTCGATCAGATCGGCCAGTCCGCCCGTCGCGAAGTTCTCCCGCGCTCGGGCCACCTTCGATGGCTCGAACTCGGTGGTGATGACCCGGCCGCCCCCGTTGTCGCGCAGACCGGCCGCGAGGTGAAGGGTCGAGATGCCAAACGAGGTCCCGAACTCGACGACCGAGCGCGCCCCGGTGGCGCGCACGAGCATGTAGAGCAGCCGGGCGGTATCGCGGGAGACGGCCAGATAGGCGTCCTTGGCCAGGCTGTAGAACCTGAGATATTCCGGCAGGTCAGTGCTTGCGCGGTCCTGGGGACCGGTCCCCAGGGCGGCGCGAAGCTCCGGTGACGCGGGAGCCTCTGCCTCGCTGAACAGGCGATCGAGCAGCGGAGCAAGCGGTTCGGTGGTGAGTGTGTTCATGGTCATCCTCGGTCGTCCGTCATCTTGTCGTCGCCGATAAGAATAGACGCACCGTTGCGTCTCGTCAACGTCAGGCGCCACGTCGCGTTGCGCTACGATCCACGGCCATGTCAGAGGGAGCGCCCGGCACTCCACGCGCCCCGAAGGGGCGCGCACTGCACCGACGCGACGAAAGCGCGCGCCTCGCCGTCTTACATGCCGCCGACGATTTGCTCGTCGAGCGAGGCTTCGGGGGAGTCACGATCGAGGGCATCGCCGCCAACGCCGGCGTCGCCAAGCAGACGATCTATCGCTGGTGGTCCTCGAAGGTCGACATCCTCCTCGACACCCTGATCGACGACGCGAGCCGGGCGCTTGCCGTGCCCCACACGCACTCGGCGGTCGAGGACACGCGCCGTTATTTACGCAGGCTCGCCCGGTTCCTCACCCGGGAACCCGCCGGCAAGGTCCTGCTTGCACTGATCGGCGAGGCCCAGCACGATCGAGAGATGGCCATCGTCTTCCACCGGCGCTACCTCGACCCCCAACGCCGCGGCGAGCGCGAGATGTTGAGACGCGGCGTCACCTCGGGAGAGCTCACCGCCGAGATCGACATCGACGCCACCCTCGACGCCCTCTCTGGGCCAATCTTCTATCGGGCTCTCATCGGGGCCTCAATCCCACGGGGCTTCATCGACAGGCTGATCGCGGACAGCCTCGAGCCCTACGTCGCCTAGCTCGAGGTCAGCCGAACCCTGCGTGAAGCTGGTCGGCACCTTCCAGGACTGCGCTGGTGCCATCTCGGAAGAACACGGTCAGCACGACCCGCGGCGTCACAAGCGGCTCGCCGTACCAGTAGCCGCCTCGTGCCCTCACCGCGAGGCGCCCATGCCGCAACCCCGCATGGTCGAGGTAGCCGAGCCAGATATCGCTGCCGGCACTCGGGGAGGACAGCGTGACGGTTCGTCCCGCCAGCTTGACGGTGAGGAGGACCGCTGGTCGACGGAGCGTGACACCGATGCCTACGCGGTCGCAGGTGATCGCGTTCCCGACGGGACAGGAGACGCCCAGGTATGGGAAGGCGCCCAAGCCTAGGCGGCGCGTCCCAGGCCGGTGAGCGGCCCCACAGCCGATGAGCAACAAACCCAGGCTCGCGCCCGCTATCGCTCGGCGCATCAGTCCCAGATACGCGCGCCGCCCCTCGTGGGGTCCCTCAGCCGGGTGGGCGGGCGATCCCGGTCCGGTAGGCGTAGGTGACGGCCTGCGCCCGATCGCGCAGGCCGGCCTTGGCGAACAGATGGTTGATGTGCGACTTGACCGTCGTCGGGCTGACGACGAGTCGCTCGGCGATTTCGGTGTTGCTCAGCCCCTGGGCGATCAGCGCCAGCACTTCCGCCTCGCGCGGGGTGAGATCGTCGGGGAGCTCCGAGTCGGCGGGCGTGCCCCCGCCCGGTGCCCCTTCGCCGGCCAGCGCGGACACCACGTGGTGCTGGACCGCCGGGTCGAGCGCCGCCTCGCCGGCCGCCACGCTCAGGATCGCGGCGCGGATCTCCTCGCCGCTGGCGTCCTTGGTCAGGTAGCCCCGCGCCCCGGCGCGCAGCGCTCCGAGCACGCTCGCGTCGTCGGCGTAAGTGGTGAGGGAGATGACGCGAACCTCGGGGCAGCGCTCACGGAGCTGGCGGGTGGCCTCGATCCCGTCGAGCCGGGGCATGCGGAGATCCATCAGCACGACCTGCGGGCGATGCTCGGCAGCCAGGGCAAGCGCCTCCTCACCGTCGGATGCGGTTGCCACGAGCTCGATCCCGCCGAGCAACCCGAGCAGCGTGCCCAGACTCTCACGGACCAAGCGCTGGTCGTCGGCGAGGATCACGCGGATTGGCGCGCGGTCCTCGCCACCGGGGGAGCTTCCGGCACTCACGTCGGCAGCCGGAGCTCGACGCGGAAGCCGTCGCCGGTGGGCTCGGCCAGGAGTTGACCGCCAAGCAGCTCGGCCCGCTCGCGCATGCCGGTCAGCCCGTACCCATTGGCCGCGCTGCCGAGCGCGACCGGCGGCGGCGCGCCGGCCGGAGCGTGATCCTCGACGACGAGCACCGTGCTCCCTGGCAGGTAGTCCAGCCTCACCTCAACGCGGTCGGGCGTGGCGTGGCGGCGCACATTGGTCAGCGCCTCCTGAGCCGTCCGGTACACCGCCAGACGAGCCTCCGGCGCGAGCTCGCGCGGTTCACCGTGCACCTCGACCGCGATCGGCAGACCGCTCTGTTCGCCGAACGCGTCCGCGAGCAGGCCGATCCGCTCGGGCCCGGGGAGCTCGTCGCCGCGCTCGGTGGCGATCGCGCGACGGGCCTCGTCGAGCCCGGTGGCAGCCAGATGGTGCGCGTTGTCAAGCGCGCGCGTCACCTCGCCGTCCACGCCGCGCCTGCGCGCGAGCAGGCGCGCAGTCTCGAGCTGCAGCGCGAGCGCGGACAGTGAGTGGGCGAGCACGTCGTGCATCTCGCGCGCCAGCCGTCCCCGCTCGGCCGCGGCGGCCGCCCGCGCCTCAGCCGCCCGCGAGGCCGCGAGCTCATCGCGCTGATCGCGCAAGGTTCGCATTACCCGGATGAGCAGGAACCACGGAATGGCGCCGAGCAGCGTCGAGGAGACCCCGCCACCGTGGCGCTCCGCCGCCGATACGGCGAGCAGCAGGATGACCGTGAAGGCAAGTACCAGGACACCCGAGCGACGGCCGAGCCTGAGCGCGGCCATGATCCCGACGAAGTACGGCCCGGCCTCCCAGATGCCTTTCGGCTGGACGGCGGCGAGTACTCCGGTCGCGATCGCGACCGCGATGAGGAGCGCGACCCGACTGCCGGTCGGCACATCATCGCGGTGGGGCTGGGCAGCGATCGCCGCCGCCACGAACGCGACTGTCGCCACCAGTACGACCAGCCCGCGCCCGTGGAGACCCGGATAGGGCCGCGCATTGAACGTCTCGACGATGAATACGGTCAGGTAGCCCAGACCCAGCGCACGCAGCGCGATGGCCTCGAACGGCGCCGTGGTTCTCGTCTCACTCGTTGGATCGAACCATGAGCCTGTGAGCCATCGGTACAAGCTGATCATGCGCGGGGAACGATAGGCCCGCCCAGCGACGCCGTCATCGGCTCCAGGGTCGAGTCGCAGCCCACGTATCTCCACCCCTGGGTGGAGCTCCAAGTTCAACCCGGACGCCGATGACACCGGGCACCCGGCCGCGTAGCTTGGCGGCCATGCTCACGAACTCATTCGACGCGGCCATCAGCCAACGGCACGCCCCGACCCCCCCGTCCGTCCCGGACGCCGGCGATCCGGTCATTTCGATTCGCGGCCTGCGCAAGCGCTACGGAGACAAGGAGGCGGTTCGCGGGATCGACCTCGAGGTGCGCCGCGGCGAGATCTTCGCCTTCCTCGGTCCCAACGGCGCCGGCAAGACGACGACCGTCGAGATCCTCGAAGGCTTTCGCCAGGCCAGCGAGGGCACCGTCGAGGTACTCGGCACCAACCCGTGGCACGCGCCGTCGGGTTGGCGTGAGCGCATCGGACTCGTCCTCCAGGAGTCCCAGGCCGAGCCGGGACTCTCCGTGCGCGAGTGCCTCGAGCTGTACGCCGGCTATTACCACTCGCCCCGTCCAGTGGGCGAAACGCTCGCGCTCGTCGACCTCACCGAGCAAGCCGACCAGCGCGCCACCGCGCTCTCGGGCGGACAGCGGCGGCGACTCGACGTGGCGCTGGCGCTGATCGGCGACCCCGAGCTGATCTTCCTCGACGAACCGACCACTGGGTTCGACCCCTCGGCCCGACGCGCCGCCTGGGAGGTCATCGGCGGCCTGCGCGACCTGGGCAAGACGGTCTTTCTCACCACCCACTACATGGAAGAGGCCGAGCGCCTGGCTGACCGCATCGCCGTCATCGCCGCCGGCGAGATCGTCGCCGAAGGCACGCCGCTGACCCTCGGCGGGCGCCAGGTCGGCGGGGCCCGAATCACCTTCGCGCTTCCCGAGGGCACGGCCGTTGCCGCGCTCCCGGCGCCTCTGGCCGACCGCATTCAGGAGGAGGGAAGCGGGCTCGTTGCGCTGCCGAGCACGACCGTCACCGCCGATCTCCATGCCTTGTCGGGATGGGCCCTCGAGCGCGGGTTCGAGCTCGACGACCTCGAGGTCCGCCGGCCCACCCTCGAAGACGTGTACCTCAAGCTGACCGCCCACGACCAACCGAGGAGCAGACGATGATCATTCTCATCAAGTACGCAGTTCGCGCCTGGCGTCGCCGCAAGGCCGCCCGTCAGATCAGGATCTGACCCCATGTTCATCCTGTTCAGCTACCTGCTGCGCAAGTGGCGCGAGCGCCGTGCACACGCCGCGGTGGAGTACGCCGAGAAGCACGCCGAGAGTCCCGGGCAGCAGACCGACAACCCCGAGTCCCCGTCCTCCTCCGCGACCGCGGGGCGCCCGAGCGCCCCGCGCGTCGTGGATCCGGTGCTGGCACGCCCATCCGCCGCGGCGCGCGGTCCGGTGGCACTGCTCGCGCATCAGGTCCGTTACGACCTCCTGACGAGCCTGCGCAATCCGCGCGCTCGCTTCTTCACCTTCTTCTTCCCGATCGTCCTGCTGGTGGTGTTCACCGGCGTCTTCGGGCATGGCACCACGACGGTCGACGGCGTCCGCATCTCCCTGTCGCGTTTCTACGTCCCGGGCATCCTCGCGATGTCGATCGTCGTCGCCTCCTACGCCAACCTCGTCATCTCGCTCACGAGCCTGCGCGAGACGGGCGTGCTCAAGCGCCGCCGCGCCACCCCGGTCTCCCCCGGCCTCCTCGTCGCCGGCCAAGCCCTGGCGACGGTCGCGGTCGCGCTGGTCATGGGCACGCTGCTCCTCGTGATCGCGAAGCTCCTCTACGGGGTCGGCATATCCCCGGGCGGCCTGCTCGCGATGGCGATCACCGCTGTCGTCGGGACGGTCGCGTTCGCGTGCATCGGGTACGCCGTCTCGATCCTCGTCGGCTCGCCCGAGGCCGCGCAACCCATCGTCCAGGCCACGATGCTGCCGCTGTGGTTCATCTCGGGGGTCTTTATCCCGGACGCGAGCCTGAGCAGCACGCTGCGATCGATCGGCTCGCTGTTCCCGGTCGAGCACATCGCCTCTGGGCTGCACCAGGCGTCGGTCCACAGCACATTCAGCGGCGCGATCTCGGGCAAGGACCTGCTCGCGCTCGCCGCCTGGGGCGTCGCGGCCGCGCTCTTCTCCGCGTGGCGGTTCAACTGGCTGCCGAGCACGGCCACCGCGTGAGCACCGTGGGGCCCGGCATGTCCGCTTTCGCGCTAGGCGAGGTTTGCCGCCAGGGCTTCGTACCCCGGCATGAGCTGGTTCCACCGCGCGTCGGCGTCGCAGCGGCCACGGCCGGCGACGTAGGCGGCGAGAGCTTCAACGTGGACCTGGATCCCCGCTCCGTACGCGGCTAGCTGCTCTGGGGGCATTCCCCTCTCCTCCCAGACCACGATGGTCCCGTCGCCGTCGCCGGCCAGCGTGACCTCGATGACCTGCTCGTCCGTCTGTTCCGTGTGCTTGGTCGCCAGCAGCAGCCGCCGCGGGGGTTCGCATGCTTCCACC
>DATBYI010000128.1:0-3093 GCA_036513815.1 Solirubrobacteraceae bacterium | reverse complement strand
TCCTCGGGGGCGATCCCGTCCCCGGTATCGGCCACCTCGAACTCGATTCCGGCCGGCACCGGCTCGGCGCGGACGACCACGCTGCCGTCGGCCGGGGTGTGGCGAATGGCGTTGTGGATCAGGTTGAACAGGACACGCTGGAGCTTCTCGGGGTTGGCCCGGGCGGGGCACAGCGTCTCGGGCACCTCGACCAGGACCGCCACACCCTTGGCCTCGGCCTGTACGCGCATCGCCTCGATCGTCTCCGAGACCAACTCATGCAGCGGCACCTGCTCGAGTGACCAGCTGATGTCGCCCGCCTCGAGCCGCGAGAGCTCGAACAGGTCGTCGATCAGCACGCTGAGCGCGTCGATGTGGGTGCCCATCCGGCGCAGGTAGCCCCGGCGCGTCGCGGCGTCCTCGACGATGTCGTCGCCGATCGCGTCGGCGAGCAGGCGCAGCGATGTGATCGGCGTGCGCAGATCGTGCGAGACGGCCGCGATCAGGTTGCGGCGGGCGCCGTCGGACTGGTCGCGCCGGGCCTCCTCCTCGCGCAGCTGGTGGATCATCGCGTTGGCCGCCGAAGCCAGCTGGGCGAGCTCGTCGTTGGCCGACGTCTCGATCGTGACGTTTCGCCGGCCCCGCCCAACCGCGATCAGCCCGTCGCGAATCGCCTCGACGTCGCGCATGATGCCGCCCGCCACCATGCGGGCCGCCACGATCGCGATCAGCCCGGCACCGATGACGATCGCCGCCACGATCACGACCCCGCGCTCCGACACGACCATCAGCGCGTCACCGACGATCAGCGCGACCAACACGGGCGCCACGACGATCGCCACCACCAGCGCGAACTGGCGGCGCAGCGATCCCGCGCTGGCGCGGATCCAGCCCACGGGATCGCGAGGCCTCATGGCTGGAAGCGGTAGCCCACTCCCCACACCGTCTGGATGTGCTCCGGACGAGCGGGATCGACCTCGATCTTGGACCGAAGCCGGCGAATGTGCACCGTCACGGTCGACGTGTCGGTGTAGAACGAGTACTGCCAGACGGCGTCCATCAGCTGGTTGCGCGAGAACGCCTGGCCGGGGTGCCGGGCCAGGAACAGCAGCACCTCGAACTCGCGATGGGTCAGCTGCACCTCCTCGCCGCGCACGTGGACCCGGCGGGCGGAAGGATCGATCGTCATGTCGCTCAGCTGCATCGGCGCCTCCTGCGACTTGGAGGTGTCGAAGCGGCGGAGCACGGCGTCGACTCGGGCGACCAGCTCCGCCGGCGAGAACGGCTTGACCACGTAATCGTCGGCGCCGAGCCGCAGCCCGATCACGCGATCGGACTCCTCGCTCTTGGCCGTGAGCAGGATCACCGCGATCCGGTCGCGGTCCTGATCGCGCAGGCGCCGCATCACCTCGAGGCCGTCGATCCCGGGCAGCATCAGATCGAGCACGACGAGGTCGGGGCGCTGTGTTGCGGCGGCGTCGAGCGCCTCGCGTCCGTTGGCGGCGACGCGCGTGGCGTAGCCGGCGCGGCTCAGGTAGCGCGCCACGACCTCGGTGATCGTCGGCTCGTCGTCGACGACGAGCACGGAGCCGCGTACGTGGTCCTCCATGTTCCGGATTGTCGCAGCGCGTCGAAGGCGAATCGAGCGCCCCGGTGGCGCATTCATCGCCTGTTCAGATCCTGGGAAGCAACCCGTCCGCCGCGGCGTCTTGAACCACCATGAGACAGCTACGCATCCCGCTCGCCGCCGTCCTGCTCACGCTCATCGTGAGCGCGTGCGGAGCGTCGTCGTCGACCTCGACCCAGAGCACGAGCGCGGCCGCGACGACCTCGGCCACGACCACGTCGGCCACGACCACCACCACCGCAACAACGCCCAAGCCCAAACCCAAACCGAAGCGCCACGTTCACACGAAACCCGTTGCGCACACGACGACTGCGACGCCTCCTCCGCCGCCGCCCACGACGACGACCCACACCGCGACGACGCCACCGCCGCCACCGCCGACCACGACCCACACCGCGACGACGCCACCGCCGGCGCCGCCCAAAACGACCACCACGCACGCCGCCGCAACTCCGATGCCGACCGGCAGCTGCATCCCCCAGGGGGGCGGTGGCGACGACGATTCGGACAACCACGGCGCCCCGAGCGACGGAGACGGCTGCCTGTAATCGCGCGCGGGATGACAAGTGACTTGAGTCGCCCGCGGTTATCCTGCGGGCGACTCAATGCTCGGCGACATCCTCTGGAACCCGCCCGCCGACTGGCGGGAGACGACCGAACTCGGTCGCTTCATGAACTGGCTGCGCGACCAGGGCCGCGGGGACTTCGCCACCTACGAGGAACTGCACCGCTTCTCGGTGACCGACCTCGAAGGCTTCTGGGGCGGCGTGTGGGAGTTCTTCGGGTTGCGCGCCGCCGTGCCGTACGAGCGCGTTCTGGCCGACCCCACGATGCCAGGGGCGCAGTGGTTCCCGGGCGCGAAGCTCAACTACGCCCAGCACCTCGTGGGCGCCGACGAGGACCTCGACCGCGTCGCGATCGTGGCCCGCTCGCAGACGCGGCGGCCGCGCGAGGTCACCTTCGGCGAGCTGCGCGACCTCGCCGCTCGGGTGCGTGTTGGGCTCCAGCGCCTGGGCGTCCAGCCGGGGGATCGCGTGGCGGCCTATATGCCGAACATCCCCGAGACGCTCGCCGCGTTCATCGCCACCGCGAGCCTCGGGGCGATCTGGGCAACGTGCGCGCCCGAGTTCGGGGCGCGAAGCGTGGTCGGCCGCTTCGGGCAGATCGAGCCCCGCGTGCTCATCACCGTCGGGGGCTACGGCTTCCGCGACCGTTACGTCGATCGGCGCGCCGAGGTCGAGGCGATCCGGGCGCGCATCCCGAGCATCGAGCACGTCGTCTCGGTCCCATACGGCGACGCGCAGGTGGAGGATTCGATCGCCTGGGATGAGTTCACCGGAGAGAGAGCGCCGCTCGAGTTCGACCCGGTCGACTTCGCGCACCCCCTCTATGTCCTGTTCTCGTCGGGCACGACCGGGCTGCCCAAGGCAATCGTGCACGGCCACGGTGGCCAGCTGATCGAGCACCACAAGAACCAGGGCATCAGC
>DATBYI010000127.1:0-3543 GCA_036513815.1 Solirubrobacteraceae bacterium | reverse complement strand
CTCGAGGCGGGCCCGCAGCGCGGCCGGCGCGCGTTCGGTGGCGCGGGCCTCGTGAAGGGCGGCGAGGATCTGGCGCTCGCGCTCGTAGAGGGCGCCCAGCTCGGGCGACGCGGCGATGCGGGCTTCGACCGCGCCGCGGCGCGCGGGATCGAGGGTGCCGTCGGCGAGCGCCGAGAGGTCGTCGAGCTCCCGTTGGGTGAGCTTCGTGTCGTCAGCTCCGGAGGCCATGTCTCTAGCTGGTAGCGGGTCGTATCAGAACCATCAGCTTAAAGACGCCGGGAGCCGCCCTGACCTTCCCGTTCGAAGAGCGACGGCGTGGGCCGTGGCGGCAGCGTCTCAGGAGCCGCGGTAGGGCCCGGCGAGGTACTCAGACAGCATCCGCGTCGCGCTGAAGCGCGGCGCGAGCGTCTTCAGCGAGGCGCGCATTCGGGCCAACCAGGCCGCCGGGAGGCCATCGCCGTCACGCTCGTAGAAGGCGGGGACGACCTCGTCGTCCAGGGCCTTGTGGAGCGCGTCGGCATCCCGCTCGTCCTGGGCCGGATGGTCGTCGTCGACCTCGCCCGGCAGGCCCCAGCCGTTCTCGCCGTCGAAGCCCTCGGCCCACCACCCGTCGAGGACGCTGAGCTGGAGGCCGCCGTTGATGACCGACTTCATCCCGCTCGTGCCGCTTGCCTCGAGCGGCGGGCGTGGAACGTTCAGCCACACGTCGCACCCGCGCACGAGCCACGCGGCGGTGGCGAGGTCGTAGTCGTCGAGGAACACGACGCGCTGCCCGATGATCTGCGCGTCCTTCATGCCGAACAGGCGCTTCAGGACGCGCTTGGCCTCCTCGTCCCGCGGGTGCGCCTTGCCCGCCAGCACCACCTGGACGGGGCAGTCGCCACCGAGGAGCGACACCGTCCACTCGGGGTCGCGAGTGAGCAGGTCGAGGCGCTTGTAGGTCGCCACCCGCCGCGCGAAGCCGATCGTGAGCACGTCCGGGTCGAACGTCGCAGCGGCGGCGCGCACGTACTCGGGGGGGTCGCCGCGGAGCAGGCGCTCGGTGGCGCTGCGCTCGCGGACGGCGTCCACCAGCTGGGCCCGCTGGTCGCGGCGGGCCTGCCACAGCTCGGCGTCCGGGATGCCGTCGACTCCCGCCCAGGTCTCCGGGTCGGCGCTGCGCGTCATCCACCCTTCTCCGAGATAGCGATCGAGCAGCTCGCGCATGGGGGTTCCGACCCAGGTCGGGACATGCACGCCGTTGGTCACGTAGCCGATCGGGACGGCGTCCTCCTCGAGCTCGGGCCACAGCGATTGCCACATCGCGCGTGCCACTTCGCCGTGGCGGCGGCTTACGCCGTTGGCGGCGCGGCTGAGGCGCAACGCGGCCTGGGTGACCCCGAACGGCTCGCTCACGTCCTCCGGATCGGTGCGCCCGAGCTCGATTACCTCCTCGACCGGCACCCCGAGCTGCCGGGTGAGCCGCCCGATCGCGTCGGTGACCTGCTCGGCGGTGTAGGTGTCGTTGCCCGCCGGCACCGGCGTGTGCGTGGTGAAGACGGTCCGCTCGCGCGCCGCGGCGATCCCGGTCGCCAGCGGCTCGCCCGAGCGGAGCTCCTGCGCCGCCAGCTGCACGGGCGCGAGCGCGGCGTGCCCCTCGTTCAGGTGGATGACCCCGGGCTCGACGCCGAGTGCGGTCAGCGCGCGCACGCCGCCCGCGCCGAGGAGCGTGTACTGAGCCAGGCGGATGTACTCATCGGACTCGTACAGCCGGCCGGTGATCCACCGCTCGACCGGGCCGTTGCCCGGGACATCCGTGTCGAGCAGGAACAGCGGCACGCGGCCCACGTCGACCCGCCAGATCTGCGCGGTCACGTCCACGTCGTAGATCGGCACCTCGATCGTGAGAGGCTTCTCATCGGGACCGGTCACGAGGGCTGCCGGGAGCCGCTGGGGATCGGTGTCGACCCAGTACTCGTGCTGCCAGCCGCCGGCGTCGATCCGCTGGCGGAAGTAGCCGCGGCGGTACATGAGGCCGACCGCCACGAGCGGGACGGCGCAGTCGGAAGCCTCTTTGAGCAGATCGCCGGCGAGCGCCCCCAGGCCGCCCGAGTAGACGGGCAGGGACACGTGGAGCCCATACTCGGCGCACAGGAAGGCCACCGGTCGGGCCGGGTCGATCGAGGGATAGGGGGGCCGGTCGAGGTCTGCGCGGACCTGGCTCTCGACCGCAGCGATGCGCTCGAGCAGCGCGTCGTCGGCGGCGGCGCGTCGCAGCGATGCGGCCGACGCCTCCTGGAGGAGGTGGACCGGGTTCTGGTTGGTGAGAGCGAACCGCCCGGCGTCGACGGCCCGGAACACCTCGGGTCCACCCGGTAGCCACGACCACCGGTAGTTGTAGGCGAGCCGCGCCAGCGGGGCGAGAGCATCGGGCAGCCGCTCGGCGAGATCGTCCGCCGCGCGCCGCACGTCCTCACGGCCGTCATTCATCGTCACCCGCCCGTAGCTGCCGGTCACGGCCGCGGATTATGGACAAGCGGGTAGTCTCGCGCGTCTTGACCGGGTCGGACGCTCATCAGGGCAGCTGCCGGATGGGGGTCCTGGCCTTCGGCGACTCGATCACGAACGGCGGCGGAGAGCTGCAGTGGGGGGTGGCGCTGCAGTCCTGGGCCCTGTGGGTGGCGCGGGGCCTCGGCGTCCCCTACACGGGCTACGCGGTGGACGGCGCGACGGTGCGCGACGTGGTCGGTGCGCAGATCCCAGCCTTCGATTCGCGGTCGCCGTCGGGGGCCCGATACGACGTCGGATGCCTTTACATCGGCGTCAACGACGTCCGGTCGCTCGGCTGGGATGCGGAGGCGTTCGAGTCGGACTTCCGTGCGGCGGTCCAGTTCCTGGGCGCGCGCTGCGATCGGGTGCTGACCGTGACCGCGCCGCTCGACCTCGGGCGTCCCCGCGCCGGCGCGAAGGTCGGCGACCTCGACGCGGCGATCCTGCGAGTCGCTCGAGACCTCGGCGCCCTGGTCGTCGACCTCCGGGGCTGGGGCGCCCGCAACCACGTCATGGTCGACCACGTCCATCCGACCGCGTTCGGCCAGATCGACATCGCCGAACAGGCGCTGAGCGTCCTCGCCGGCGACGGCATGCGCGTGCTGGTGGCGCCGTCGACGCTGATCTCGTACTCGCCGTCGCGACGGGCGCGTTTACGCGGAGACTGGACCTACGTCTACCGCCACGCGAAGGTGACTGCGCGCTCGGTGGCGCTGCAAGCGAGGGTGAGGTTGGATGGTCGGCGGGGTCCGGCGACGCCTTAGGGGATGGTCGGCGGCGTCCGCCGGCGGCGCCTTAGAGGATGGTCGGCGGCGCCTTAGAGCCCGGCGGGGTGCAGGATCGTCGTGAACGACGACAGGTAGGACGCTGAGGGAGTGGCGATCTTCTCGACGCCAGCGCCACCGCCCCACGAGCCCGCCATGCCTCCGGACTCGTAGAACTGTCCGCCGATCTCGATGATCACGTGCTCGTTGTTGGTCGGGCCTGTGTTGCGGTCGTAGATCGTCACATACT
>DATBYI010000126.1:0-8524 GCA_036513815.1 Solirubrobacteraceae bacterium | reverse complement strand
CGACGCCGCCCGGACGGCGCGATAGTCGACCTGCGGCATGCCCGCGTTCGCCATCAGCTCCTTGAACGTGACCTTGTCCATGCACAGGGCCGAGGCGAGCACGCCCGCGCCGACGTACGGGACGTCGAGGCACTCGAGCAGCCCCTGCACGGTGCCGTCCTCGCCAAACGGCCCGTGCAGGACGGGAAACACCACGTCGACCCCATCTAGGCCGCGGCCGGGGATCACGACCACCTCGCTGCCGTCGCGACGCCACACCCCGTCGCGCCCGATCTCGATCGCGACCGGCTCGTACCCCGCCTCGACCAGTCCGGCGCGGACCGACGTCGCGGATGCAAGCGACACCTCGTGCTCGGAGGAGCGCCCCCCTCCCAGCACCGCGACACGGGCTGGCTTCACTGCTTGCTCGGCGTCGAGGTGGTGCCTGCGGGCGTCGTCGAAGCGGTGCTCGGCGTGCTCGTGCTCGTCGTGGTCGTCGGCGTCGTCGCCGTGGTGTAGTGACCGACGACGATCGTCACGTTCGTGTTCTTGGCCTCCTGCTGCCCGGCGCCCGGGCTCTGGGAGAGCACGATCTTGTTCTGGCTTGGATTGCTCACGTCCTGGCGCTGCACGGTCGCCGGGTAGCCCTGGGAGCCGAGCGTAGCCTCGGCTTTCCCGACGTGCAGGCCGACGACGTTCGGGACCGTCGGCGTGGGGGGCGCCTTGGCGACGAATACAGTGACGGTCGAGCCGGGCGCCTCCTGGCTGCCACCCTTGGGCGTCTGGCTGATCACGGTCCCGGGGGTCGCCGTGCTCGATACCTGCTCGACGGGATTGACGGTGAACTGGCCGGGCGCCGCCTCGAGGTCAGCCTTGGCCTGACTGAGGATCTCGCTCGTCACGTCGGGCACGCGTACCGCCGCCGGGCCGCTCGAGACGAACACCGTCACCCGGGTGCCGATCGCGGGGGTGGCCCCGGCCGTCGGGCTCGTATCGATCACCTGGCCCGAGCTGTACTGGTCGCTCGACTGGTGGAACACCTTGCCCACTTTGAGACCGGCGATCATGATCGACGATCGCGCCTGCTGGAGCGACTCGCCGACCACGGTCGGCACCGTCGTGTTGCCCGGGCCGGAGGAGACGGTGAGCGACACGATCGAGTTCTTCTTGACCTTGGTGCCGGCGAGCGGGTCCTGCTTGATCACGGTCCCGGCCGACTTGGGGCTCGTGACCTGGAGCTGGTTGACGGTGAGGTTTTCGTTGGAGAGCTCGGTCTGGGCCGTCGTGAAGGACTGCCCGACCACGCCCGGGACCACCACCTTGGCCGGTCGGGTGAGGAGGTACGCCGCCACGCCGCCGCCGGCGAGCAGCAGTACGAGCAGCGCCAGCAACCAGGGCCACAGGCGACGGCCGCGCTGGTAGGGCGGCTCATCGCTGGGGACCGCGTCGAGGACCCGGTAAGTGCCCTCGTATTGCGCTGGCTCGTGCGTGGCGGCGATCGCGGGCGGGTTGCTCACCGCCGCGGCGGCGGCGTAGCGGCCGGCGGCCACGCTCGCCAGCGCCGGAAGACTCGCCGTCCGCTCCCCGCGCTGACCGCTCAAGAGCGCGGTCTTGGCCTGCTCCAGCGCAGTGATGAACTGGTCGGCATTGGCCGGACGGTCAACCGGGTTCTTGTTCAGCGCCCACATCACGACTTGCTCGAGCTCGGGCGGCACGCTCGGATTGATCGCGCTCATCGGCGGGGGCGCCTCCGATACGTGCTTGAGGGCGATCGTCACCGCCGACTCGGCGTCGAACGGGACACGGCCGGTGAGCATCTCGTACAGGACCACGCCGATCGAGTACAGATCCGAGCCGCCGCTGACGGCGTGTCCCTGCGCTTGCTCCGGGGACAGGTACTGGGCGGTGCCCATGATTGAGCCGGTCTCGGTCATGTCCGAGGCGCCGGCGCGGGCAATGCCGAAGTCGGTCACCTTCGCGTTGTCCTGGTCATCCACGATCACGTTGTGGGGCTTCAGATCGCGGTGGATGACGCCGCGGCGGTGTGCGAAGCGGGCGGCCTTCAGGATCTGGAGGGCGATGTCGATTGCGCGCACCGGGTCGAGCGGCGCCTCCTCGCGGATCAGCTGCTTGAGCGAGCGACCGGGCAGGTACTCCATCGCGATGTAGTACGTGCCGTCGTAGGAGCCGCGGTCGTAAACGCTGACGACGTTGGGGTGCTGGAGGCCGGCGGCGGCCTGAGCCTCGCGGCGGAAGCGCTCGACGAACCCGGGATCCTCAGCGAAGCGCTGGTAGAGGAGCTTGAGCGCGACCTTGCGGCCGAGCTGCTCGTCCTCGGCCAGGAACACGTCCGCCATGCCCCCAGCCCCCAGCCGCGAGACGATCTTGTAGCGATCGTCAACCAGCGTGCCGGGCGGCAGACCTGCCATTTCACTGCCCTTCTGAGAGGAGCACCTGGAGCACCGCCTTGGCGATCGGAGCCGCCACCGTCCCTCCGAAGCCCCCGTTGGATTCATCGACCATCACCGCGATCGCGATCTTGGGATGCTGGGCCGGCGCGAACGCGACGAAGGCAGGCTGGGTCAGGTTGGAGCCGTTCGGGCCGATCTGGGCCGTTCCGGTTTTGCCGGCGATGCTGATTCCGCCGAGCTGAACCGCCGTTCCCGTTCCCTCCTCGACCACCTTCTCCATCATCCGGGTCACCGCCTGCGCGGTCGACGGCTTCATCACCTGGTTGTAGACGGTTGGATTGGTCGTATTGATCGTGCGGCCGTCCTGGTCGACGACGCGAGCGACCAGGTGCGGGGTCATCAGCGTGCCGTTGTCGGCCACCGCCGAGGCGACCATGGCCATCTGCAACGGCGTGACGAGCAAGCCGCCTTCTCCGATCCCGATCCGCCCGATGTCTTCGTCCGGGCTGCCGGGCGGGAACGGCTGGCCGGTGCTCGAGAACGGACGACTGACCCCGATTTGCCCGGAGGGGTAGTCGAGCGGAGGCTTGGAGTAGAAGCCGAACCGCTGCATGTACTTGGTCATCGTCGCACGTCCGACGTGCTCTGCCACCTGCGCGAAGATCGTGTTGATCGAGTAGGTCATCGCGGTCGTGAGCGTCTGGGGCCCCCAGCTCTTATCGCCATCATTGTTGAGCGGAACGCCGGAGATGGTGACGGGCGAGTTACCGTTGACGACCGAGTTTTCGGTGTACATGCCGCTGTCGATCGCGGCGGTGGCGGTGACGATCTTGAACGTCGAGCCCGGCGCATACTGGCCCTGGGTCGTCCGGTTGACGAGGCAGTCCTTTGCGCCGCACCCCTGCCCTGGGTTGGGGCCGTTGTTGTTGTAGGACGGGTTCGCGTACATCACTTTGACCGCTCCGGTGCTCGGGTCGATCGCCACGACCGAGCCCGCCTGCCCGGCGAGTGCCTGCTGCGCCGCGCGCTGCGCCTTGGGATCGAGGTTCGTGTAGACGTCGTCGCCGACCGGCCGAGGATCGAGCTGGCCGAAGATCGAGCTCAGCCCGGTCTGGAGGCCGCGCAGGGCGGGGGCGGAGGACTCCTCGAGCCCCGCCGCCTCTCCTTTGGCGGCGATCGAATAGCCGACCGCATGCGCGAACAGGGGCCCGGTCGGATAGGTGCGCGACCAGGTGTTCCCTGCCGCGGGCACCGAGCGCGCGAGCGCGGTTCCGTCGTCGGCCAGGATCCGCCCACGTTTGACCTGGAGCTCGTCGAGCAGCGTGCGGACGTTGAGCGGATTGTCCTGGAGCTTGGTGGCCTCGAACACGGTCCAGCGCGAGGTGAACACGAGGAGCAGCGTGAATAGGAGCACGATGACCCCGAACAGGCGGACGATCGGGCCGCTCACGCCGGCCTCCGGGCGCGGTCGGAGACGAGCAGCAGCAGCGCCACGAGCACCAGGTTCGCCACGATCGACGACCCGCCGTAGGAGATGAAGGGCAGCGTCACTCCGGTGAGCGGGATCACGCGGGTGACGCCACCAACGATCACGAACACCTGGAGGGCGAACATCGCGCTCAACCCGACCGCCAGGAGCGTCGAGAAGGAGTCGCGGGCCAGCATCGCGGTTTTCAATCCCCGGGCCACGAACAGCAAGTAGGTCACGAGCACCGCCGCCGCGCCGAACAAACCGAGCTCGTCGGTGATGACGGCGTAGATCATGTCCGTCTGCGGCGCGGGGAGGAGCACCCCGCCATTCGGGAGCGTCAAAGCGGCCCGTCCGAAGCCTTCACCGAAGAGCCCTCCGGCGGCCTGGGCGAACATCGCATTGGCGACCTGGTAGCTGCCGAGCGGAGCGTGGTAGAGCTTTGGGTTGAGCGGATGCAGCCACGTCTCGACGCGAGCGTGAATGTGCGGGATGTGGGTGCCCAGGTACCAGAAGCCGACCGCCGCCGCGATCAGGCCGATCACGACGAACGACACCCGGTTCGTCGCGACGTAGAGCATCGCGAGCAGACCGCCGTAGAACATGATCGAGGAGCCGGTATCGCTCAGCACGACGAGGATCCCCATGGCGAGGCCCCAGATCACGACCACGGGGCCGAACTGCTTGAGCGGCGGGAGCGTGATGCCGAGGAACCGCCGGCCGCCCTGGACGAGCACCTGGCGCGTGTCGCGCAGGTAGCTGGCCAGGAAGATGACGAGGCCGATCTTCGAGATCTCGGCCGGCTGGAAGACGAACAGGCCGGGAATACGCACGCCCAGATAGGCGCCGTTGGCGGCGTAGCCGATGCCGGGCAGGCGCGGCAACACGAGCAGGCCGATCGAGACGATCACGATCGTGTAGCGGTAGCGCTCGAGCTTGCGGTAGTCGCGGAACAGAAGGATCGTGCCCACGAACAGGATCAGGCCGAGCACGAACCACTGGGCCTGCTGGCGCGCCAGCGTCGAATTGATCCGGTAGATCATCACCAGGCCGAAGCTGGCCAGCACAGCGACGAGCGGGAACATGTACGGGTCCGCGCGGGGCAGCGTGATCCGGATGAAGATGTGCGCCGCGATGCACAGCCCCAGGAACAGCGCGCCGTAGGTCAGCGACACGTTCGAGAGCGCGTTCTGGCGCTGGATGAACACGCCGGCGAAGCCTGCGGTGACGAGCAGAGACGCCGGGATCAAACCCAGCAGCTCGCGATTACGTGCCCTCACGCGACGCCCCCGGCCTGCGTCACGGCGAGATTCGTCCCTGCTCGAGGTCCATCACGAGCGAGGTCGCGTCCGTCTGCGAGCGAAGGTCGTTGTTGAGCAGTTGACCGCGGCGAGGCGCCGGGATCAGTGACGCGGGCACCCCGGACACGTAGAAGGTCTCGTACAGGGGAACCCCGAGCGGCAGGTCGTACGGGAAGCCGCGGTAGATCGTGACGACGCCCTGCGCGTTCGTCCCGATGAAGTAGAGCTGCCGGCTGGCCAGATAGCCGGCGCTGCCGATGATCGCGACGACGATCGCCGTGGCCAACAGCGCCGCGACCGGCTTGACGAAGCGGCGCTCGCGCTGCTGGTCGACCGGGCGGGGGCGAAAGCCGCGCGGCGTGCGGGGCGGGGAGGGCGCGAGCCGCCGGGGCTCCGGACGGGTGGGGGGCGGGGCGACCGCGACCGCGGTCGAGCCCCGGGACTCTTCGGCCCGCCCAGCCCCTTCGGCGTCCGAACCGCCGTCGGAGTCCGCGCCGGGGGCCGGCTGCCGCACGGCGGCAACGCCGACCATCGTCTCCCGGTCGGAGGCGCCGTCCGGGTCGGTCGCCTCCTCGAGACGGAACAGGACGACCGTGATGTTGTCCCGGCCGCCTGCCTCGTTGGCCTCGCGGATGAGCGCGTCGGCGGCCTCACCCAGGTTGTCGTGGGCGACCAGGGTCTCGCGCACGAGCTCCTCGGAAATCATCGACGTGAGACCGTCGCTGCAGAGCAGCACGACGTCTCCGGCGCGCGCCGGATACGTCCAGGTGTCGACCTCGACGTCGGGCTCGGGCCCAAGCGCGCGGGTGATGATCGAGCGCTGCGGATGTTCGGCCGCCTGCTCCTCGGTCAGCTTCCCGCGACGCACGAGCTCGTCGACCAGCGAGTGGTCCTGGGTGAGGCGCTGGAGGGTCCCGTCGCGGAACAGGTAGGCCCGGCTGTCGCCGACGTGAGCGATCGCCACGTGGGCGTCGTCGACGTAGGCGGCGGTCAGCGTCGTTCCCATCCCGGCGCGCTGGCGGTCCGCACGCGAGCGCTCGTAGATCTGGTGGTTGGCCTCGTGGACCAGCGCGGCCAACCGCTCCTCGGGGCTGCCGTCGTCGGGCAGGCCGCGCTCGAACGCCTCGATGGCAAGCCGCGAGGCGACCTCGCCGGCCTGGGCGCCTCCCATCCCATCGGCCACGACGAACACCGGGGCGTGCGCGTAGGCGCTGTCCTCGTTATCGCGCCGTTGCCGGCCGGTATCGGTCTTGCAGGTGGTTTCCGCCGCGCGGAGCATGGTCACGAGCCGGTCCTCATGCCGCTGTTTTCACGATTCTTTCCGACCCTGGTCGTCATTGCTCGTAGGAGAACTCACAGTCGCCGATTCGGATCCGATCGCCGGGGTGGAGCGGCTGCGGTCCGGAGAGCGGCTGTTCGTTCAGGTAGGTGCCGTTGGTGGATCCCAAGTCCTCGATCACGACGACGTGGCCCTCCCGCGAGATGCGGGCGTGATGCGCGGAAGCGAATGGATCGTCGAGCCTGATCTCGACGTCTCCGCGGCCGAGAGTAGCGCCCTGGCTAGGAATTTCATACGCGCTCCCCGTCTCGTGCCCGGGGGCCCGTTGCACGAGCAGCCGCGGCTCGAACCCGTTGCCGTCGGGCTCCATCGCGTCGGCGGCCGCGTAGATGCCGGTGGCGTCGTACGGCGCCGCCTGATCGGAGCGGACGACACCCTCTCGTCCCCGACGTAGATCGCGCAGCGCGCTCCAGGCCACCCACATCAGGAATAGGTAGAGGACGATCAGGAAGCCGAACTTCAGTCCTACGGAGACGGGCGCGAGCATCGGATTCCTGCGCTCCTACTCGAGCGTGAACGTCATCACGGAGGCACCGAGCTCGAGCTCGTCGCCCGGCCGGAGCACCTCGGTACCGTCGATCCGGCGCCCGTTCAGCTGCGAGCCGTTGGTCGACCCGAGGTCGGTCACGACCCATGACCCGCCGCGCGGCCGGATCTCGGCGTGCTTGCGCGACACGTTGGGGTCGTTCAGGGCGATGTCGCTCTGCCGGCCCCGCCCGAGCGTGGCCCCTTCGGGCCCGATCACGATTCGGCGCCCCTCGAGCAGCAGCAGCGCGGTTTGCTCGCGCGGGCGACCCCGTTCCTCGAGCGGCTCGGAGACGCGCTCGGCGTTGCTGTAGACCATCGTCCGGCCCGATTGGGCCTCGACCGGCGCGCTCACCGGCTCCTCGTCGGGCTGGGCCACGCGCGTCTGGATGCCGAACTCGCCCAGGCCCAGCCGGTCGTCGGTCTCGAATTCGATCACGGGCCGCGAGAGGAGCGTGAGCCGCTCCCGGCGCGCGTGTTCGAGCAGGTAGCCCGCGAGCTCGGCGGTCAGAGCCGACTCGTAGCCGGCGAACCGCTCGCGGTCGCGCGGCGACAGGAACACGCGGTACTCGTTCGGCGCGTAGGTCCGCGACACGGAGAACGACTTGTGCTCCTCCATCTCTCGGGCGAGCTTGCGTGCGATCTCCACCGGACGGACCTCCGAGCGAAAGGCACGACTGAACGTGCCTTCGACGAGGCCGGCGATCTTGTTCTCGAGACTCTTCAGAACGCTCATGGGAAAGCCGCGACATCCCGTCGCAAGCTCGTTTCATGCTACGCGGTCGGGTCGCGATCGTTTGCCGCTCTGGTACCAACTGGTGCGCGCCACGACCCGTCTCGTGACAATTGCCACGATAGCGCCGAGGTAGGCCCCGAGCAGCGCGGCGCCAAGGGACAGGCCGGACGAGGAACCACCCAGGCTCGCGGTGGCGAGCGTGCCCAGGGCAAGCGCCGTCGCCCAGGCCGCGGTGCGAATGTACTCGAGCTCCGGCGAGCGCCGAATCCGCGTCAGCGGCAGAACGAGCGCGGCGAACGCCCACAGCGCGCACGTCGCGGGCGTGCCGATCGTGAGCAGCGGGCGCAGCACGTGGGAGGTGGCGTCGTGGAGCGTCACCACGGTGCTCAGGCCTTGGCCCTGGCCGGGCCGGGAGAGCGCGATCCATAGCCACCCTGTGGCGGCGAGGACGATCCGCCGGCGGGCCGGGCGGGCGAATCCCGCCAGCGCCGGCCAGGCCGTCCCGAGCCCGATCGCGCTCAGCGCGGGCGCGGCGGCGGCGAGGGGCCAACTCGATCCGTCACGAGGCGACAGGACGGCGGGGACGAGGCCCCCGGCGAGGACCACGAGTGCCGCGCCCGGACGGGAGTGCAGCGCCAACGATCCACCGATGGCCGCCGTCACCGCCAGCCAACCGAGTCTGGGCAGCGCCGCAACGACGGCCGCCGCGAGGCACGCGAGGAGCGGCGCCGGGAGCGGGGAGGCACCGGGCACGCGCCGGGCGAG
>DATBYI010000125.1:0-4906 GCA_036513815.1 Solirubrobacteraceae bacterium | reverse complement strand
GCAACCCGGAGTTCGTCGGGCGACTCAGGCATTCCCGGCCACCTCCGGCGGCTTGTGCGCGGCAAACATCACGCCCTGGTCGATCGACAGCGAGATGCGGTCGTAGCCGGCGGTCTGCAGGAACACGAGCAGGCGCGCCGGGTCGATCGGGTTGTACATGTCGCCGTCGTGGAACAGGTGCAGCTCCGGGCTGGCCAGACTGTCCGATCCGACCAGCACGCCCCCGGGGCGCAAGACCCTGAACGCCTCGGCGAGCGCGGCGAACTGCTCCGCCGGCGTCGAGAGGTGGTGCAGCATCGTGAACATGCCGACCGAGTCGTACGAGGCGTCCGGAAATTGGATGCGCGTGCAGTCGCCGAGCTCCACTGTGACATTCGTGTCGATGAACTCGGCGGCGAGTTGCCGGGCGATCGCCGGGTCCAACTCCAGGGCGGTCAATCGCTTGACCCGCTTGTGCAGCCACCGGGTCGCGGCTCCGTAGCCGGGCCCTATTTCGAGCAACTCCTCGCCGAGGTCGACACCCTCGGCGAGTGGGGTCAGCACTTCGGCGCACAGGAACTCTGCCCACTCGGGGCTTGAGCACAGGGCGGCGTGATTGGTATTCATGGCGCCGAGGCTAGGCCCAAACGCGGCATGGCGAAAGGACGTATGCTGCCAAGTTATGTCGCTAAACGGACACGCCTCGCCGGCGGCCATCGTCGCCACTTTCCCAATGCCGGCGGGGGTGCAGTTCGACTGGCACGCGCACGAGGACCATCAGCTCGCGTGGTCACCGAAGGGGGTGCTGATCGTCCTCACCCATGGCCGCAGCTACATCCTTCCGCCCACCCGCGCGCTGTGGATCCCGGCTCACACGCGGCACGAGACTCGGGCCTCCGGGGCAGCGCTCCTTCGTTCGGTCTACGTCAGGCCACGCCGCTGTCCGATCAAGCTGGAAGCTCCCACCCCCGTCGCCGTCACACCTCTCCTGGCGGAATTGATCTGCCATCTCGGCCACGACGAGCTTGCCGCTCAGGAACGATCCCGCGCGGAGGCAGTGCTGTTTGACCTTCTCAGCCCAATCCATATCGCGACGATCGACGTGCGTTGGCCTGAGGACCCGCGTGCGCGGGAGGTCGCAGACGGGTTGCGCTCCGAGCCGGCGAGCTCGCGCACCTTGTCGGCCTGGGGGCGACACGTCGGAGCGAGCAGCCGGACGCTCGCCCGGGCCTTCCTCGCAGATACCGGGTTGCCGTTCGGACGCTGGCGCACGCTGGTGCGACTCCAGGCCGCACTGCCGCAGCTCGCGGAGGGCACGCCGGTCAGCCTGGTCGCGAGCCGGGTCGGCTACTACACGACGAGTGCCTTCGTGGCCGCCTTCCGCGCTCACACCGGCGTAACCCCAGGCAGGTACTTCCGCACTTCCTGACCTCGCCGGGCCGCTCGAGCTACTGCTTCATCTCGACGGCCGTCTGCATCATCTGGTCGGCGGTCGTGATCGTGCTCGCGTTGGCCTGGTAGCCACGCTCGGCCTCGATCATGTTGGTGAACTCGGTGCCCATGTCGACGTTCGACTGCTCGAGCTCGCCACCGATCGTCTGGCCGAAGGTGGCGGTGCCGGGCTGGCCGGCGGTCTCGGCTCCAGAGGCCACGCTGGTGCTCCACAGGGAGCCGCCGTCGCGCTGGAGGCCGGCCTCGTTGGGAAATGTGGCCAGCGAGACGTAACCGGCGGTCACCGTCGTGCCCGACGAGTTCTGGTAGCTGACGCTGCCGTCGGGCCCGATCGTCACATTGCTCGACCCGGGCGGGACGACGATCGCGTTGTTGGTACCGCCGCTGGGGGCGTAGTTACCGGTGGTGGCGTTGAGCGTGGCGCCGTAGCCGAGCACGTACTGGCCGGTCTGCGTCGTCAGGTAGCCGCTCGAGTTGAAGGTCAGATCACCGGCGCGCGTGTACTGCGTCGCGTCGAAGGTCGGCGGGGTGGTCGTCGCGTTGCCGTCGGCGACGCGCAGCCAGCCGTCGCCCTGGATCGCCACGTCGGTGGCGTTGCCCGTTGACTCGACGCCGCCGGCGGTCATGTTGTTGTCGATCGAGCCGACCCGTACGCCGAGGCCGACCTGCACCGGGTTGGTGCCGGCGCTGTAGCTGTTCGGCGTGCTTGCCGCGCTGACGAGTTGGGAGAGCTCGTCGGAGAACTGAAGGCTCTGTGCCTTGTACCCGGTCGTATCCACGTTGGCCAGGTTGCTGGCCGTCACATCGAGCATCGTTTGATGCGCATCTAGGCCGCTGATTGCGGCATACATGCCTGACATCATCTGAGTTTCCGGTCCCTTCCGCGGCCCCCTGACCTGCCACCTTCGCGTTTGGTCTGTCCCGCTCCCTCGATGATCGGCCGCTTAATCGTCAGCTTGATGACAATTCTCGGCGGTCATCTCCCGGCACCCCTGTGGGGCACCGCCGCAAGGGGCTCCATTTCCAGCGGCGATGCCCACCTGGGCTACCTCACATCGTCTGGGGCGCAGACACCTGTGTGATTCCCGGGGGCCGGAGCGCGGAAACTCGGCTGGACGCCCGTTCTAGTGGCGAGGCGTCCCGCGCTCTGCGACGACGAGCTCGTAATAGATCGGCTCGCCGGTGGTGCTCACGCGGTGCTGGAAGCGAGATCGCTCGATCAGCCGGAGCTCACCCGAGTCGAGCAGACCTTCGACGGCGGATTGATAACCACCCGGGCCGTCGGTCTGCATCCAGCGTTCGTCGATCGTGAACACGACGGGGGAGCCCGCCGGCAGTGTGCTCAGCGCGTTGAACAGGGCGGCGGGAGGGGCGTGCGTACCGCCCATGGCTCCGGCGGAGACCAGCGCGTTGGGCCGGTGGCGCCGAATGTCCGCCAACAGCTGCGGGTCGCCGGCGGCGAGATCACCCACCAGATAGTCGCGATAGACGCCGGGCCGGTCGCGCAAGCTGGCGGCGCGGGCGGCCGGTAACGCGTCGAGTCCGATGATCGCCGACACCCCGAGCTCGCGCGCGAGCTCGCCGACGAGCCCGGTTCCCGCGCCCATGTCGAGCAACACGGCGCCGACCGGATCGACCTCGAGCTCGGCAAACGCGCGGGCGAGTCCATCGACCGCGACCTGCGGGGAGCGGCACCCGAGCAGATCTTGGACGATGTGCTCGTACAGCCCCGGCACCCGGTACAGACGCTCGTAGTCGTGCAGGTGCACGAGCTCCTCCACTCCTTCGGAGCCGCGAAGGGCTACGTACTCACCCTCGCGGTCCGGTGGCCCAACCAGACGGACGCCGGCTACAGACAAGCGACCAGAAACTCGCGCATCCGCTCGAGCGCGAGCTCGAGCTGATCCCGGGAGTTCGCGTACGAGATCCGTAGGTGCCGCTCGCCCTGGGCGCCGAAGCCCTCCCCGGCGAGCAGTGCGACGCCGGCCTCCTCGAGGAGCCGGTCCGCGAGCTCCTGCGACGCGATCGGCACGCCTGAGACGTCGGGAAAGACGTAGAACGCTCCTTGGGGCGTCCGGCACGACACGCCCGGCAACGCACCCAGCCCCGCGACGACGAGGTCGCGCCGCCGGCGGAACTCCTCGACCATCGCCGCGACGCAGTCCTGCGGACCGGTCAGCGCGGCGATGCCGGCGCTCTGGACGAACCCGGGGACGCACGAGACCGAGTTGGTGATCAGGCGCGTGAGCGGATCGACGAGCGGTGCGGGGACCGCCGCGTAGCCGCACCGCCACCCCGTCATCGCGTACGTCTTCGACAGGCCGTCGAGCAGAACGCAACGTTCGAGCATGCCCGGGACGGTGGCGATCGAGGCGGGTTCGCTCCCATAGACGATGCGCCGGTAGACCTCGTCGCTGAGCACCCAGGCGGGGGTCTCGAGGATGAGCTCGGCGGCGGCGCGCAGGTCGTCGGCGGAAACCACTCCGCCCGTCGGGTTGTTCGGCGAGTTGACGATGACCAGCTTGGTGCGCGGCCCGAGCCGGTCGCTCAGCTCCTCGAGCGAGAAGCTGAAGTCGAGCCCGTCGCGGAGCTTCAGCGGCACGGGCACGGCACCGGCCCAGCGGATCGCCGACTCGTAGATCGGGAAGCCAGGGTCGGGATAGATGACCTCGTCGCCCGGGTCGCAGACGGCGAGGATGGTCAAGAACAGCAGCAGCTTGGCGCCGCCTGAGATCAGCACGCGGTCGGGGACGATGTCGAGCTCGCGGGTGCGGGCGAGCTCATCGGCCACGACCTCGCGAAACTCGGCCGTCCCGGCGCTCGGCGTGTAGCCCGTCTCGCCCCGGGCCAAGGCGGCGGTGGCGGCCTCGATGATGTGCTCGGGAGTCCGGAAGTCCGGCTGGCCGATCTCGAGGTGGACGACGGATTTGCCCAGGCGCTCGAGCGCCCGCGCCCGCGCGAGCACGGCGAAGGCCGACTCGGTTCCGAGCTGCTGCACCCCGCGCGCGAGGCTCGGAGCGGTCGTCAACGCCGCCTCATCCGGCACCCCGGGAATTAGAACAGTTCGGCGCCAGCGGGCGCGTCCGGTCCTCCGGCCGCGCACGGGACGGAATAATCGTCCGGTGGCAGAGCCCTCGATCGATCCTTTCACGTTCGAAAACGCGAACGCGGTTCAGCGCACGATGCGTCGGGTGGCGGCCAGTGGGCCAGGTGCGTGGGTCTTTGCCCGCGTGCTGTACCGGATCGACCGCCCGGTCTACCGGATCACCCGCGGGCGCCACACATTCGCCAGCCTGCTGTCGGGGATACCCGTGGTGATGATCACCACGACCGGGGCTCGCAGCGGGCAGCCGCGCACGGTTCCGGTGCTCGGTCTTCCGACCGCCGACGGGTTGGCCGTGATCGCCTCGAACTTCGGGCAACGCCGGCACCCGGGCTGGTACTTCAACCTCCGCGCCAACCCCGCGGGCTCGCT
>DATBYI010000124.1:0-13373 GCA_036513815.1 Solirubrobacteraceae bacterium | reverse complement strand
GCTCGGCACCGGCTGGCGGATGGTGTTCCTGATCAACGTGCCGGTCGGGATCGCCGCCTTGGCCGCAGCCGTCAAGGTGCTGCCGCGCGGGGCGGCGACGCCCGGGACCCGGCTCGATCTCATCGGGATGGTGCTGCTCGGCCTGGCCGCGGTGGGGATCATCTATCCGCTGATCGAAGGTCACGACCAGGGGTGGCCGTTGTGGATCTTCGTCCTGCTCGCCGCAGGCGGGTTGCTGCTGGTGGCCTTCGTGCTCTACGAGCGCCAGCGCCGCGAGTCGCCGCTCATCGACCCCGGGCTGCTCCGCAACCGCGCCTATACCGACGGGATCATGGTCGCTCTGGCCTTCTTCGCCACATTCTCGGGGCTGATCCTCGTCCTGTCGCTGTTCTGCCAGCTGGGTGAGCGCTTTTCCCCGATCCACACGGGGCTTACCGTCGTGCCGCTGACGGTCGGGATGGTGGTCTCGATGGTGCTTTCCTTCGCGCTCGTGGCGAGGTTCGGCCGCCATCTGCTGCACGCCGGGATCCTGATGGCGGGGGCGGGCGCCGTGATGTTGGCCCTGACCGTCTCGGGCGCGGCATCGGCGAGCTCGTTCGACCTGGCACCGGGGCTGCTCCTTACCGGGCTTGGCGCCGGGTTCGTCTTCGGTCAACTGTTCGACATCATCCTCGCCGGCGTCGCCATGGACGAGGTCGGCTCGGCGTCCGGCGTGCTCAACGCCGTGCAGCAGCTGGCCAATGCGCTGGGCGTCGCCGTGCTGGGCACCGTGTTCTTCTCGGCGCTGGATGGAGCACGTCTGGCGACCTCGGCACTGGCGACCGCGGCCTGGGTGACGCTCGTCCCGCTGGCGATCACGTTCGTGCTCGCCTTCCGGCTCCCGATGCGGGCCCGTGAAGGCGCCGACGCGGCGCCCTAGTGAGTCGAGCCGCTAGTCGAACAGCTCTGAGAGCGCGTCGAGCGTGCCCGCCTCGGCCCCGCCGGCCATGTCAACGTGGAACGGCGGGGCGATCGAGGTCAGCCCGCCGTCGACGACGAGCGTCGTGCCGGTCATGTACTCCGCGCCCGGGGACAACAGGAACAACACGCATTCGGCCACCTCGGCGGCGCTGCCCATGCGGCGCTTGGGGATCTTGGGCAGCACGGTGTCGAGTGATGGAACCCGGCCGGTGGCGTAGAAGTAGCTCGACGAGTCGGTCTCGATGATCCCCCCGTTGATCGCGTTGACGTTGACCCCGCGAGGTGCGAGTTCAACCGCCATGTATCGCGCCCACGTCTCGATGGCGGCCTTGGCCGACCCGAGGTTCGCGTAGGTCGGGAACGAGCGGATGCTCCCGTAGCTCGAGAGGACGACGACGCGTCCGCCGTCTCGCATCAGTTTCACCGCGCGCTGCGTCCCGACCACGAACGCGCGCACGTTGAGGTTGAAGGTGCGCTCGAGGTGGTGGGGCTTGAGGTCCATGAAGTGGTGGAAGTTGCTCGCCGAGGCGTTGGAGACGAAGAAGTCGAGGCGTCCGAATTGCTCCTGCACCTGGTCGAACATGGCCTCGATCTCCTCGAGGCTCTCGAGGTCGGCCTTGATGGCCATTCCGGTGGCGCCGAGGCGCTCGATCTCCGCCACCACCTCGTGCGCCAGCTCATCGTTCTGCTTGTAGTTGATGATCGGAGTCACGCCGCGCGCGGCAAGGCGCAGCGCGACCGCCCGCCCGATCCCGCGCGAGGCGCCGGTGATCAGGGCGACCTTGCCCTCGAACCCGCGCCGCGGGTCGGGGAGGATGGTGTCGTCGCCGGCGCTCATCGCCCTCTCAGCAGGTCCCTCGCGATCGTGGTCTTCTGGATCTCGGCCGTGCCCTCCTCGAACCGCTGAGCGCGAGCGTCGCGGTACACCCGCTCGATCGGGCTCGAAGACCAGTAGCCGACGCCACCGTGGACCTGGAGGGCGCCGTCGGTCACGCGCTGGAGCATCTCGCTCGCGAACAGCTTGGCCATCGCCGCCTCCATCGGAGCGTGCCCGGTCGTCTCCCAGGTCGTCGCGGCGTGTCGGACCAGCCGGCGTCCGGCCTCGAGGTCGGTCGCCATCTCCGCCAGCTTGAACGCGATCGCCTGGCGCTCGGCGATCTTCTTGCCGAATGTCTCGCGCTGCTGGGCGTAGGCGAGCGCGAGGTCAAGCGCGCGCTGCGCGAGGCCGACGCACGTGGTGGCCAGCGAGATCCGGCTCGGCCCGAGGAACCCGCTCAACGCGATCTCGACACCCTGTCCCTCCTCGCCGAACCGGTCGGCTACGGGCACGGGCGCCCGGTCGAACACGATGTGCCCGTGATCGGTCCCGCGCACGCCCATCGTCTCGGACATCTCGCGCGCGTCGACGCCTTCCCCGCGTGTCGGAACCATCAGCGCCACCGTGCCGTCGATGCCGCGCGTGCCCTCGACGCGCGCGAACGTCATCAGATAGTCCGCGATCGTCCCGAAGGTGATCAGGTGCTTCTCGCCGCTCAGGTAGTACGTGTCGCCTTCCCGCAAGACGCTGCAGCGGATGTCCGCGCCGCTGCCGGCGCCGGGCTCGGTCAGCGTGAAGGCGACCTTGATCTCGCCCGCCACCGTGGGCTTGATGAAGCGCTCGCGCTGATCGTCGTTGGCATGGGAGTCCATCGGGCGCCAGATCCCGTTGGCGACGTGGACGATCATCCGCAGCGATGCGTGGGACATCGAGAAAAGCTCGAGTAGCTCGAGGTACTGGGTGAACGGGATCCCCGCGCCGCCGTAGGCCGGCGGGGCGGCCAGCCGCAGGTAGCCGCGGTCGCGCAGCTCATCCCACAGCTCGAGCGGCACCCGGTGCTCGCGCTCGATCAGCTCGGCCCAGCGCTCGCCGTCGTTGTCCACGTACGCCTTCACCTCGGCGCGCAGGGCGTCAAGGTCGGCGGCAGGTCTCGTTGCGGCGGAGCTCATGTGGTCACTAGTTCGCGGGCCTGGGCCCGGAGCACGAACTTCTGGATCTTGCCCGACGGTGTACGGGGGAGGGAGCCGACCAGTTCCAGGCGCTCGGGCCAGTAGGTCTTGGAGACGCGGTGGCAGTCTAGGTACTCGAGCATCGTGTCGAAGTCCAGCTCGCCGACCACGAACGCGCACGCCCGCTCGCCCAGGCGCTCGTCGGGCATCGCCACGATCGCCACGTCGTCCACCGCGGGGTGGGCGTGGAGCAGCTGCTCGATCTCGGCCACCGGCACCTTTTCGCCGCCGCGGTTGATGACGTCTTTCACGCGTCCGGTGATCCGGACGTAGCCCAGAGCGTCGATCCTGGCCAGGTCGCCGGTCCGGTACCACCCGTCGTGGGTGACGGCCTCGGCGGTCAGCTCGGGTCGGTTCAGATACCCCTTGAACAGGCAGTCGGTGTGGACCTCGAAGTTGCCCTCCTCGCCGGCGCTGAGGGACCGGCCCTCGTCGTCGACGACGCGCAGCGAGACGTTGGCGAGCGCGCGGCCGTCGCTGCCCCACGCCAGCTCGGCCGGATCACCCGGCGCGAACGCGCAGCCAAGGCAGCTCTCGGTCGTGCCCCAGGCCCCGCCGACCTCGGCGCCGAGGATCTCGCGCGAGCGCCGCGCCAGCTCGCGTGGGATGGCGGCGCCGGTGGCGACGAACGTACGGAGCTGCTCTGACGCCTCGCCCCGTTCCTCGGCCACCCGCGTCAGGTCGGCCAGAAACGGCGTGGCGGCCTGCACGAAGGTCACGCCGAAGCGCCGCATCGCGTCGAGGGCGATCTCGGCATCCCAAACCTCCTGGAGCACCTGCGGCACACCAAGACGGATGGCAATCCACATCCCATAGAGGAATCCGGTCTGGTGGGCGAGCGGGGAGGGAACATAGACCACGTCGTCGGCGCCCAGCCCGAAGTGCCGAATGTGGTGGTCCGCGGCGCGCGTCAGCACGCCGTAGCGGTGCAGCGCACCCTTGGGCTCACCGGACGTCCCGGACGTGAAGAGCAGCTGCGCGATCTCCTCGGGCTCGATCGCGACGAGGGCCTCGCTCCCGCCGGGAGCGCCGTCGAGGAGCTCGTGGTAGCCGTCGGGAAGCACGACCACGTGCTCGAGCTCCGGCAACGCCTCGCGAAGCGCCGCGGCCATCGTGGCATGGTCGCGGCCGCGGAACTGGTCCGGCACGAACAGCACGCGGGCCTGGCTCTCGCCGAGCATGAACGTCAGCTCACGCTCACGAAAGATCGGCATGAGCGGTTCGCACACGGCTCCGACGCGGAGCGTGCCGAGCGCGGTCGTCACGAACTCGAGCCGGTTGGGCAGCTGGAACGCGACGTTCTCCGCGTGCTCCACCCCAAGCGCCGCCAGCGCGACCGCCACTCGGTCGGATTCACGCTTCAGCTCACTCCAGGTGAGCTCGCGCACCGCCCCGTCGGCGCCGACCTCGGCGACGGCCAGCTCGCCCGGGCGCTCCTGGGCGAGGCGATCCAGATCGTCGAGGATCATTGCGCCTGCTCGAGCGCCGGCACCCCGCGCGACACCGCCGCCGGGATGCCGAGTGCGTTCATGTGGTCGAGGAACTCGGGATACGAGATCCGGTAGGCGTGCGGGTAGGAGAGCTCGGTGACGCCGGTGGCGGTCGAGCCGGCCACCGCGAGCGCCATCAGCACGCGATGGTCGTTGAACGAGGACAAGTTCGCCCCGCGCAGTTGTGCGTCGCCCTCGAAGGTCATGTCGTTGCCGTCGAACTCGATCCTCGCGCCCATCTTGCGCAGCTGGAGCATCGAGGCGACGCGATCGGATTCCTTCAGCCGGACGTGGGCGACGTGGCCGAGCGCGCTGCGCCCGCGGGCCCGAGCCGCCAAGACGGACAGGATCGGGACCATGTCGGGGATGTCACGGCAGTCGAGCGGCCCGCCCTCGGGCGGGGTGCCGTCGTGGTCCATCGAGATCGAGCGCATGTCGGGCGCGATCCGGAACGGGACTCCCGCCGCCATCAGCGAGTCGAGCACCGAGGCCTCGGGGTGGCCGGCCATCACGGTCGGGCTGTGGAACGTCACCTTGGAGGGGTGCAGGGTGCACGCAGCGAGGCCGAACATGGCCGAGCCGATGTCGGGCGGAAGCGTGACGTCGGTCGGCTTCGGCGTCTGGTCGGGTGCTACGTAGAACTCGCGCCAGTCCTCGCGGGCGGTGACCTCGAGGCCGAATTCGCGCATCATCTCGATCGTCAGCTCGAGGTAAGGCCGCTCGTTCAGCTCGCCTCGGACCTCGACGATTGTCGGCTCCTCCGCGAACGGCGCCAACATGAGCAGGCCGGAGATCCATTGGGAGAGCGTCCCGTCGATTCTGATCCGGCCGCCGCGGGGACGGCCTGGGTACACCGTGACCGGCAGGTGCTGGCCCTCGTACTCAAGGCGCACGCCCATTCGCTTGAGCGCGCGTAGGAGCGGCCCGATCGGGCGGCGACGGAAGTAGCGCTGGCCCACAATCCTCACCGGCCGATCGCCCAGGGCGGCCAGGCCGATCAAGAAGTAGAGCGTGGTTCCCGAGCTGCCCACCGAGACCTCGTCGGCGACGGGCGAGAACCCGCCGCCGGTGACGCGCCAGCCGGGGCCGGCCGCCTCGATCTTCGTGCCCAGCGCCCGCAGTGCCTGGACCGTGAAGGACACGTGCCGGGCGGCCGTGCGGTCCTTGATCAGGCTCTCCCCAGGGGCCAGCGCCGCGAGCATCAGCGCGCGGTGGGCGTGGTATTTCGAGGGTGGGATCTGGACGTCGCCCTCGAGAGGTGCCTGAGCCTTCGCGACCAGCAGACGCACCGGCGGCAGGATAACGTCGGCTTAACCTGCCGAGCCCGGCGCCGGCCATAGTCCCGCCGAATGGGGGGTGCGGCGGCCGGCGACGTCCCTCGGCCGTTGCCCATAACTGATATGGTATATTACGTATATGGCTTCAGCCGCATCTTTGATTCGTAGGACTCGCACGGAGGCGGCCCTGACCCAGGCTGAGCTCGCGGCGCGTGCCGGGCTGACCCAGCCGGCAATTGCCAGGCTCGAGCGAGGAGATGCAAACCCCACGATTGCGACGCTCGACAGCGTCATCGCTGCGACCGGGCACCGGCTCGTGCTCGACGCCGAACCGCATCGCGCATCGTTCGACGACGACCAGCTCCTGGAGCGGCTTGCAATGTCGCCAGCGGAGCGCCTGGCCAATTTCACCGAGTCGAGCCGCAACCTGGGCAGGCTGGTGGGTCGCGCGCGGCGCCTCAGTGACTGATCGGCCCCCCCTCAGCTCCGACGAGATCCTTCGTCGGCTCGTTGAGCGCGGCGTCGATTTCGTTGTCATCGGCGGCATCGCCGCAGTACTTCACGGGTCGGCGCGCAACACATTCGATCTCGATATCGCCTTCGCGACCGACGACGCCAACCTGGCCGCTCTTGGTGACGTTCTAACTGCGCTGGGCGCCCGGCTCAAAGGAATCGGCGAAAGCGTCCCGTTTGTGCCCGACGCCCGCGCGTTGCGGCAGATCGAACTTCTCACGCTCGTGACTGAGCTAGGAGAGCTCGACATCCTCGCTCGCCCGCCGGGAGCTCCGTCCTACCAGGAGCTACGGCGAAACGCGGACCGCTATGACCTCGGTGGCTTCAACGTGTCTGTCGCCTCAGTCGACGATCTCATCGCGATGAAGCAGGCGGCCGGACGCCCGAAGGATCTACTCGATATAGAGGAGCTCGAGGCGATCAAGCGTCTGCGCCACCGGCGGAACGCCTACCCTTGAGCCCCGTGAAGACCGCGATCGTCACCATCTCGACCTCCGTCGCCGCCGGCCAGACCGAGGACCGCTCTGGCGAGGCGCTGGCCAAGCTGGCCGAGGCGGCCGGCGCGGAGATCATCGCCCGCGACGTGGTGGCCGACGACCGCAAGGCGATCGAGAAGGTGCTCCGCCGTCATGCGCGCGATGGGGCGGCGCTGATCTTCACCACGGGGGGGACCGGCTTCACGCACGACGACGTGACGCCCGAGGCGACCAAGGCGGTGATCGACCGCGACGCGCCGGGGTTCGCCGAGGCGATGCGCGCGGAGGCGCTCAAGCACACGCCGATGGGAATCCTCTCGCGCGGTGTGTCCGGGATCGCCGGGCGCACCCTGATCGTCAACTTCCCCGGCAACCCGAAGGCGATCGGTGAGCTGTTCGGCGTCATCGGCCCGACGCTCGGGCACGTGGTGACGACGCTGCAGCACCAGGGTGGACCCACCCCCGGCCATTGAGCTGCGCGGCCTGGTCCGCCACTTCGGCGAACGGATCGTGTTGCGGGAGGTGTCGGTGCAGGTGCCAGCGGGCGCGACGCTCGCGGTGCTGGGGCGCAACGGCGCCGGAAAGTCGACGCTCCTGCGCATCCTGGCCACGCTCCTGCGCCCGCACGCCGGCGAGGTCACGGTGCTCGGCGAGCGGCTCCCGGCGCGCGCCTGGGCGGTCCGGGGCAGGATCGGCCTGCTCGCCCACGAGCCGTTGCTCTACCGGGACCTGAGCGGTCGGGAGAACCTCGGCTACCACGCCCGTCTCCACGGGGTCCCACCCGCGCGGGTCGAGCAGGTTCTCGACGCCGTCGGGATGCGAGAACGCGCCGACGAGCCCGTTCGGCAGCTCTCGCGCGGGATGGTGCAGCGCCTCGCGGTCGGCCGGACCGTCCTTCACTGCCCGAGCGTGTTGCTCCTGGATGAGCCGCTGGCGAACCTCGATCCGGCCGCCACCGGGCTCGTCGCGCCGCTGATCGGGCGTGACTCAGGCCTCACCCGGGTGATCACGAGCCATGACCCGCGCGCCGCCCTGGCCGAGGCCGACCTGGTGCTGGGGCTCGCCGGCGGGCGCGCGGCCTTCGTGAGCGCGCCCGACCAGGTGGACCCCGCGGCGGTCGAGCGGCTCTATGCCTGAGACGAGGCGTGAGGAGCGATCGCCCGGGACGTGGCGAACCGCCGGCGCGGTCTTGCGCAAGGACCTGCTGCTCGAGTTGCGGGGATTCGACACGCTGCCGGCGATGGTCCTGTTCGCGATCGTCACGTTCGTGATCTTCCACTTCGGGCTAAACCAGGCGACGATCGAGGGGCAGGAGGCCGCGGGTGTGCTGACCGTGACGCTGCTGTTCGCGGCGATGCTCGGGATCAACCGGCTGTTCGTGGCCGAACGCGAGCAGGGCGGCTTCGATGCCTTCTTACTGGCGCCGGTCGACCGATCCGCGCTCCTGATCGCCAAGGCCGCCGCGCTGTTCTTGTTCCTGGCCGTGCTCGAGCTGATCGCCGTGCCGGCGTTCGCCCTCCTGCTCCTGGGCCCGTCGCTCGGGCCGCCCCTCCCGGGGCTGATCGCCGTCCTCGCCCTGGGCGACGTGGCGCTCGCCGTCATCGGGACGCTCGTGTCCGCGATCGCGGTCCAGACCCGCGCGCGAGACCTGATCGGCCCGATCATCGGGCTCCCGTTGCTGCTTCCGGCGCTGATCGCGGTGGCCCGTGGGACGGGTCCGCTGCTGGCCGCTCATGGGTCAGGCGCGCCCCCGGGGAGGTGGGTGGCGATCCTGGCTCTTTATGATGTTGTCTTCGCCCTCCTCTCCTACGCCGTCTTCGATTTTCTCCTGGAGGACTGAAGCTTGACCACGTACGGGCGGGGCCTTCGCGTCCTGGCCCTCGCCACTGTCCTGACCATCACGGTCGCGTTCGCGCTGGTGTTCTTCTATGCGCCGCTCGACGCCAACCAGGGCTTCATTCAAAAGATCTTCTATGTCCACGTGCCGCTGGCGATCACCGCACTGTGCGGGTTCGTATTCGGCGGCGTGCTCGCCGTCATGCATCTGCGCACGGGCGACCGGAAGTGGGACATGCGCTCCTACGTGGCGATCCACATGGCTCTGATCTTCGGGGTGGGAACACTCCTGACCGGCACGATCTGGGCCAAGGCCTCGTGGGGCCACTGGTGGGTCTGGAGCGACCCGACGCTGACCTCGTTCCTGATCGTGATGCTGCTGTTCGCCACCTACCAGCCATTGCGGTTCTCGATCGAGGATCCCGAGCGCCAAGCCCGCTACGCGAGTGTCTTCGCGATCGTTTGCGGCGCGTTCGTGCCGCTGAACTTCCTGGCGGTCCGGCTCGCTCAGGCGTACGTCCACCCGCGCGTGCTGACGCTGACCGGTGGCAACCTGCCGGGCTCGATGCGGCTCACCTTCTTCGTCTCGCTGATCGGCGTGGTGCTTCTGTACGCGACGCTGTGGAAGTACGAGATGGCGGCCAAGAGCACGCGGATGCGGATCCGTGCCCTGCGCCGGACGCTGCTCGGCGAGGACTCGGTGGTGCCGCTCAAGAGGAGCGCGGCGCCGTCATGACCGTGCTTGGGGTTGCTCCGGCGCTGCCGTTGCACGCCGCCGGCAAGTACGTCGCCGGCGCCTACATCGTGTTCCTGGCGATCGTGCTGCTGTACGTGGCGATCATGGCCACCCGGCTGGCGCGTACCGAGCGTGAGCTGGCCGAGCTCGAGCGCGACGTGCTCGCGCGCAGACACGCAGACGACGATCCGGACCCGGCGGATCGCGAGCGCGAGCCGGTGGCATGAGCGAACTACTCGCGATCGGGATCTCGCACAAGACCGCACCGGTGGAGGTGCGCGAGCGGCTCGCGCTCCCGGACGGCCGCGCGGCTGATTTCGTGCGGGACCTGCGCGGGACGGGCGAGGTGCAGGAGGCCGTCACGATCTCAACCTGCAACCGGAGCGAGCTGTATCTCGTGGTTGGCAACCCGGTCGAGGCGGAAAGCCGCGCCCTCGCGATGCTGGCCAGTCAGGCCGGCATCCGCCCCACCGCGCTCACCTCGTCGATCTACGCGCTGCGCAACTGCGACGCGGCCCGCCACCTGTACCGGGTCACGGCCGGCCTCGACTCGATGGTGGTGGGGGAGGCCGAGATCCAGGGGCAGGTCAAGCGCGCCTACGAGGCCGCGCTCGAGCGCGAGACCGTCGGGCCGCTCAGTAACCACCTGTTCAAGGCGGCGCTCGCCACGGGCAAGCGGGTGCGCACCGAGACCGCGATCGGCGAGCGGCAGCTCAGTCTGCCCGGCGTGGCGGTGGCGCTGGCCCGCGAGCGGCTTGGGGATCTGCACGGGCGCGTCGTTGTGATTGTCGGGACGGGCGAGACGGGCGAGCTTGCCGCGCGGGCGCTGGCCGACAGCGGCGGGCGGCCCGTGTTCGTGGCCAGCCGGCGCCGGGACCGGGCGATCTCGCTGGCCCGGCGCTACGGCGGCGAGAGCTTGATGTTCGACGAGCTTCCGCGGGCGCTCGAACGCGCCGACATCTTGGTGGCGGCCACCGCGTCGCCGCATTTGCTGCTCGAGGCCCAGGAACTCGCCGAGGTGATGACGGGCCGCCGCGGGCGCCCGCTGCTGCTGATCGACCTTGCGGTTCCGCGCGACATCGACGCGGCGTGCGGCGAGCTCGCTGGCGTCTCGCTTTACGACATCGATGACCTCCAGGCCGTGATCAATCGCAATCGCAAGGTGCGCCAGGCCGAGGCGCGCAAGGCCGAGGGGATCATCGAGGAGGAGATCCAGCAGTTCGCGGCCTGGCTCGGCTCGCTCGAGGTGCTCCCGACACTGACCGCCCTACGCGTCCACGCCACCGAGATCGCGTCGCAGGTCGTGGCCGAGAACGCCGGGAAGTGGGAGCGGCTGTCCGAGCGCGACCGCGAGCGGGTGGACGCGATCGCGCGCACGATCGTCAACCGGCTGCTGCACGCGCCGACCGCCCGGCTCAAGCAGCTCCAAGACGACCGCGTACACGCCCGGATGGCGATGATCCGCGACCTGTTCGGGCTCGAGGTCGAGAGCGGGACGGTGACGGAGGAGGCGGTCTCCGAAGAGCTCGCCGAAGTGCGCGAGATTCGACCTGGGCGGCGTTGATCCGGATCGGCACGCGCGGCAGCGCGCTCGCGCTGGCGCAGGCCAATTGGGTGGGGGAGCGCCTTTCGGAGGCGTACGAGATCGTGAGGATCGAGGCCGCGGGGCCCGTCGACGACAAGTCGCGGTGGGTGTCGGGGCTCGAGCGCGCGCTGTTGGACGGCGACGTCGACGTGGCCGTCCACTCGGCCAAGGACGTCCCGGCGGAGCTGGCTGACGGGCTGGCGTTGGTGGCGATCCCCTCGCGCGAGGACCCCCGGGACGCGATCTGCGGCGCTCCGTCGCTGTCGGCCTTGCCGCCCGGCGCACGGGTTGGCACGAGCAGCCTCCGCCGCGCCGCTCAGGTCCGCGCGACGCGCGCCGACCTCGATGTGGTCGACGTCCGCGGCAACGTCGATACCCGGCTGCGAAAGCTCGCCGCGGGTGAATGCGATGCGCTCGTGCTGGCGGTGGCCGGGCTGGCGCGCCTGGGGCGGCTCGATGCGATCGGCGGCGTCCTCGACGAGTTGGTTCCGGCGGCCGGGCAGGGGGCGCTGGCGGTCGAGGCGCGTGCGGGGTCGCTCGACGTCTCGCGGCTCGTCGACACGGACGCCACCGCGTGCGTTACGGCCGAGCGCGACCTCACCCGCGCGCTCGGCGCCTCGTGCAATACGCCGGTCGGGGCGTACGCCCAGGCGCTCGACGGCGGTGAACTCGAGCTGACGGGGTGGGTGGGCCGGCCCGATGGCTCGGTGTGGATTCGCGATCAGCTCCGCGGTGAGGCCGCGGGGCTCGGCATGCTCGTCGCCGATCGTCTGCTCTCGGCCGGGGCCGCGGAGCTGCTCTCGTGACCGTCTATCTGGTCGGTGCCGGCCCCGGCGACCCGGGGCTGCTGACGGCGCGGGCGCTCGAGCTGATCGCGGCGGCCGACGTGATCGTCTATGACCGGTTGATCCCGAGGTCCGCCTTGGACGGGGCGCGTGCCGACGCCGAGCTGATCTACGTCGGCAAAGAGGGCGGCGGCGAGTCGATGCCCCAAGGGGAGATCACGCGGCTCCTGGTGGATCGCGGTCGCACGGGGGCTTCCGTCGTGCGGTTGAAGGGTGGCGATCCGTTCGTGTTCGGCCGCGGTGGCGAGGAGGCCCTGGCGTTGCAGGAGGCGGGCGCGGCGTTCGAGGTAGTGCCGGGCGTGAGCGCCGGCGTGGCCGGGCCCGCCTACGCGGGCATCCCCGTCACGCACCGCGGCGCGGCGAGCGCGGTGGCGTTCGTCACGGGTCACGAGGACCCCTCCAAAGATGAGTCCGCGATCGACTGGAGGGCGCTGGCCGCGTTCCCAGGGACGCTCGTCTTCTACATGGGGGTCCGGCAGCTCGGCGCGATCGCCGAGCAACTGGTGGCGGCGGGCCGAGATCCAGGCGAGCCGGCCGCGGTGGTCGAGCGGGGGACGTTGCCCGACCAGCGGGTGGTGACGGCTCCCTTGGAGTCGATTGCCTCGGTGGCGGCGTCCGAGGGCGTACGCGCGCCGGCGCTGATTGTCGTCGGGCGGGTCGTGGATCTGAGCCCGCGGCTGGCGTGGTTCTCGCCGGAGGGGCGGCCGCTGGCCGGGGTTTCGGTCGCCGTCACGCGAGCGCGCGCTCAGGCGAGCGCGCTCGCGAATCGGCTGCGGGAACTGGGCGCGGAGGTGCTCGAAGCGCCGGCGATCAGGATCGTGGCGCTCGCTGGGCCGGCTCCGGACCCCGACCGCTACGACCTCGTGTGCCTGACCAGCCCGAACGGCGTCAGGCTCCTCTTCGATCGCCTATTTGCCGCGGGGCTCGACGCGCGGGCGCTGACCGGGGTGAGGGTCGCGGCCATCGGTCCGGGCACGGCCGCCGCGCTCCGAGAGCATGGCGTGGTGGCGGACGTGGTGCCCGCGGAGCGGTTCGTCGCCGAGGGGCTGGTCGAGGCGCTGGCCGAGATCCCCGTGACGCGGGCGTTGGTCGCGCGCGCGGCCGAGGCCCGCGACGTGCTCGTCGACGCCCTGCGCGAACGCGGCGCGGAGGTCGACGTCGTGGCGCTCTACGAGACCGTCGCCGAGCCGCTTTCCGGGGCGCAGGTGGCGGCGGTAGCGGCCGCGGATTACGTGACGTTCACCTCATCCTCGACGGTGCGCTTCCTGACCGAGTCACTCGGCGGGACGGCCCTTTCCGGGCGTCTGGTCAGCATCGGGCCGGTGACGAGCCAGGCACTACGCGAGCGAGGGCTCGAGCCCGATGTCGAAGCGATCCGCCACGACATCGACGGGCTCGTCGAGGCGCTGCTGGCCGACCGCGGGGTGGGTGATTCGACGGTCGGCGGCGCCTGACGGCGGCGCCTTAGTTGACCTGCCCATAGACGTTGTGAACGTCTGAGAAGACGTCCGGGCCTCTCCTGAGGCTGTGGGTCTGCTCAAGGACTCACGGCTCAAAGGAGGGCCCGGATGATCGTGCACGGTAATGCCAAGCTCGGACCGGCGGGACG
>DATBYI010000123.1:0-16200 GCA_036513815.1 Solirubrobacteraceae bacterium | reverse complement strand
GACACCGGCACATCCGCCGGACCATAAACCCAGAACACAGAAACGCCCTCATCGACCTCCACGCGCGAGCCCGGCCAACCCCCGGGCTCGCGCCACGATGAGCAGGGCCGACGGGATTCGTAACGCACCCGCGGCCGCTGCCCGCAGAATCAGCGAAGACTCAGCGAGGATCGCCGAGCACGCTCTGCTCGTGCTGCGACACGGGCCTGAACGCGTGAACGACCGCGAGGCATGAACGCCGAAGCTGCGTCGTCCAGTCCTCATCTGGATCAGGTGTGGCGGTGTGGCGAAGCGCGAACGCGACCGCGTGTGGCACGCCGCTGGTCGGAAGGCTCCAGACGGGCGCGGCTAGTCGCGTGACGTGATTCTCGAGGACGACGCGCTCGCGGACATCGGCCAGGTGCCGCGCCCACACCTTGCTGGCGAGGCCTCGACGTCCGTCGCCGAGCACCGCGTCCATCACGGTCACGGTTGTGTTCCACATTCGTTCCCAGCCCCACGCGCGTGCGAAGGCGCCCGCCCGCGCACGATCGGCGGACGCTAGGAGCGCCGCCGCATCGAGCAGGTGGCCGAGGTTCCCCAGTGGATCGTGCTTCCACGCGTGCGCGACGACCAAAACCGCATGCGCCGCGGGTTCGGGGGCAAGAACTCCCGGTACGCCTGTGGCACTCGGCACGGCGACGCGAAACACATTCTCGCCCGATAGGGGATCGAGCCATTCGGGCCGGCTAGGACGACGATGGACCTCAACAACTAGTGGAACGCCTGGCCACATCAGCGGCGTGAGGTGGTGGTGATAGCCGCCGAACAGTGTCGGATCGGCGACCTGAACAAAGCCGGCGCTCGTCAGTGCGCGCTGCGCCTCCGCGGGATCGTCAACGAGCAGGTCGAGGTCGCGGAACGAACGGTCGGAGGGAACCGGATAGTGTGCGGCGACTTCCGCGCCCTTCATCAGCAGCATGGCGCCGCCATATGCCGACCGGGCCTTGCCCAGGACGACGCGTGCGAGCATCGCGCGGACGGCGGCGGCGCGTGTGTCAGCCACGAGTTCGGCCGGCACCTCGCGTCCATCGAATTGCCAGAGGCGCGCGGCTGCCAGATGCAGACGGTGCTTCCGCAGGGCGCCCAGGTTCGGCGCAGTCTCGACGAGTCGTTCGACCACGCCGGCAAGCCGCAGGTGCTCGACGGCGGTTGACTCTTCGTGAGTGGGACCAGGGTCGCCCGGTAGCTCGACCGCCACGGCCGCTCGGGGAAGAGTGCTGCTCACGTCAATCTAACGAGCGCATGCGGGATCGACTTTCGGAGGACCCTTCGGAACTGCCGGCTCACGCGGCTCTGCGCGCCCGGGCGCGGATGACCCGCACGGCGTAGATGAGTCCGGACCCGAGGAACAACACAGCACTGATCAGCAGCCAGTTGCGGGCGTAGTGGCTCAGATGATGACCGCTCAAATCGAAGTACCACCCGTCCGACCGGCGCGAGATCAGGGGAAAGTAGATGATCAAGAGGAGCGCCGAGATCACCACGGGCCCCCGCACGTGATTGATCACGGGTACGCCGGTCCGAGCCGGCCGGGGCAGCCGCGCCACGATCCCCCGGAAAAGCCGGTCGAGGCCACTGTAGGCCGGCACGAAAACAAGGTCATGCGCGATCGCGAACCCGAGATACCACACGAGCAGCTCTTTCACATCGCCTCCGCTGAAGATCCGGTCGAGCGCGAACGCGACGATCGCGAAGCCCACCAGGTGGACCAACAGGTGAACCGGTCCAGCACCGTAGCGGCGCCTGAAGGCGCGACCCAATGCGGTTCTCACGCGGCCTCGAATCGGAGTTCGCTGACCCATTTGGTGTTCATGCCACCGGGGACGTTGGGCAGAATGACCCGGGCGGGATAGCCGTGGTCGACCGAGATATCGACGCCGTTAACTCGCAAGGCGAGCAGTGAGCGCTCGTCGTTGTAAAGGGAAGGCGGAAGGGCCTCCGCACCCACCCCGGGTTGGAGGGTTCCGGGGCGCAGAACTGCCCCCTCGGACGCATCGGCCAGCCGCGCCAACGCGCTCAGCTGCACGCCGGTCCAGCGCTGGGTCGTCGACCAGCCGTCGGTGCACGTGATCGTGATGGTGCGGGTAGCCTGGGGCATCGCGAGTAGCTGCTGACGGCCGAACGAGATGGTTCGTGCACCCGCGACGGTAAGGCGCCAATCTTCGCTGATCATCGTCGGGGTGATTTGGGCGTATGCCGCGGTGTGCGTGACCGGGAAGTCATTGGGACCGGTTCCGAACACGCGGCCGCGTGGTGCCAGCAAGGCCAGGCGGCGGAACGGGCCACCGACTGACTCGCCGACTTGGACGGCGAAGATCGTCAACGCCGCACCGCCGATCATGGCGAGCAGGCCACGGCGGCTGATCGTCGGAGCAGCCGGGTTGATCGGGGCGAGCCCACCAGCGTCGGGCGGCTCGGGCCTGGTCTCAGCCAGGCTCTGCATCAACGGCTTCAGCGCGCCTCGCTCCCGATAGGCGCGGAGAACGACCGGGAGCTTGATACAGGTATGCAAAACGAACAACGTCCCGAAGACCCAGGCACCGTAGTAGTGCACGATGTTGAAGTTGAAGTTCCAGGGTGCCCAGTCCTGCATCTCGAAGATGCCGGTGGCGAACTCCACGAGAACGCTCGCGACGAGCCCGAGAATCGAGATGCGTTCGAGCGCGCCGGCGAGGCTCCTGACCATCGGTCGCTGGAACAGCTTCGGCATGACCGACCACAACTTGGCCAGTACCAGGGGAAGGACGATCACCCCAAGGGTCACGTGCGTCCCCTGGGTCACGGCGTAGCTCCACGACGGCCATGACGTCGGGAAGTGGAACAGCACGGGGATGTCGCCGGCCGGGCCTACGGCGTCGTTCCCGGCAAACTCCGGGTAGTGGGCCCAGTGATCGATGAACCCCGTGAGCGCGATCACAGCGATCGAGGGGATGAGCAGAGTGCCCAGGAACGACGTCAACCAGGGCCCACGGAGCGGGCTGCGCCAGAACTCGGGGCGAAACGGCCGAACCGCGTGCCGACTCGGGCGCTGAGAAGACTTCACCGAAGACAGTCCGGACCGCTCGGCGGTCGTCTCATCCGGGTTTCTGGACTCGGTCACCGACGGGGTTGACGGCTGATCCACGATCAGTTCGTTCGCGATCGACTCGGGGGTCCGGCGCTGGCTCGAGCCGGCCCCACGAGTGCTCCCGATGGAACGCCCAGAAGGCGGGGTTTCTTCTGATGAGTGGCCTTGGCGCTCCGCCCGCCTCGCGCTCCGCCGCGGGATCTAGAGGACCGGCGTAAGCGGGCCGGGCCCCGAACCGTTGTATTGGGGTGCAGTGGGAAGACCAAGCTGCCGTCTCGGTGCGGGGCGTCGTCCGACGCTTTGGAAAGAAGACGGCCCTGGGAGGGGTGGACCTAGAGGTCCGGCCGGGGGAAATCCACGCGCTGCTCGGACCCAACGGTGCGGGAAAGACGACCCTGACCAGGATTATCTGTGGCCTCGTCGATCCTGAGGTCGGCACCGTCCACCGCAGCGGGACGGTCGGCCTGGTTCCCTCCGGCGACAGGACCCTGTACCTGAGGATCAGCGGGCGCGAGAACCTGATCTTCTTCGGGCGCCTCAACGGCCTCCGCACCCGCGCCGCGAAACGCCGCGCAGATGACCTGCTGGATGCGGTGGGCTTGGCCGAGGCGGCGAAGATTCCCGTCGGGCGCTACTCCCACGGGATGCAGAAGCGCCTGTCGGTGGCGCGCGCCCTACTCACGAATCCCTCGCTGCTGCTCGTCGACGAGGCCACCCACGACCTCGATCCCGCGGGCGCGGTGCAGGTCCGGAGGCTGGTCGAGGAGCTCGCCGAGCGTGGGACCGCGGTTCTGTGGACCACCCAGCGGGTCGAGGAGATCCGCGGCTTCGCCCATAACGTCAGCTTTCTGCTGGGCGGCACCGTCTGCTTCGTCGGAACGGTCGCCGAGCTGATCGCCCGCGCTCCCTCCCAGCGCTACGCCGTCAGCATCCGCAACGGCAATCCGGCTCACGCTCCCGACGCCGCGCGATTGCAGCTTGCGCTTGGCATCGCCGCGTCAATCTCCGCCGGGCCGGACGGCCCCGGACATTTCCTGCTGGAGCCCGCGCCGAGCCACGCCTTTGGTTCGGCCATCGTTCGCCTCGCTGAAGCCGGCTTCGTGGTTACGGCCTGCCGGCAGGAAACGGCCGAGATCGAAAGCGCCTTCCTAGCGCTCACGGCTGAGGTTGCCGCGTGAGCGCGCTGCGCGAGACCGCGAAGGTGTCGGCGTTCATGCGCCGGGACCTTCGCATCATGCTCAGCTATCGCATGGCGGCGGCCGGAGAACTCGCCGGCATGGCGGGTCAGGCCATCGCTTTCTCGTTCGTCGCGCGGCTCATCGACCCGTCGCGCCTGCCGATTTATGGCGGCACGCACGCCAACTACCTCGAGTTCGTGGTCATCGGCATCGCGATGAACATGGTCGTGATCATGATGCTGCACCAACTGGCCACGGCCATCCGCAACGAGCAGTTGGCGGGCACCCTCGAATCGCTGCTCGTGACGCCCACGCGGCTTGCGACGATCCAGACGGGATCGGCCGCCTTCCAGCTGTTGTTCATCCCACTCCGCATGGGCTTGTTCGTGGGCATCCTCGGGATCGTCTTCGGCCTGGACTATCACGTGAGCGGGCTTCTACCGTCCATCGCGATCCTGCTCGGCTTTATCCCGTTCCTCTGGGGACTCGGGCTTCTCAGCGCCGGGGCGATCCTCACGTTCAAGCGTGGCAACGGCCTTCTCATGACGGGCGGAACGGTGCTCGGCCTTGCATCGGGCGCGCTGTTCCCCCTTACGCTGTTCCCGGCCTGGGTTCGTACGATCAGCCAGGCGAATCCGCTCGCGATCTCTATCAGCGGCATTCGCGAGGCGCTGATCGGCGGCGCCGCCTGGACGTCGGTCGGCACCGACATGCTCGAACTCGTGCCGCTGGCAATCGTCGCGCTGGCCCTCGGTGCGATCGTCTTCCGGTGGGCGCTCAGGCGCGAGCGCCGGCTCGGGACGCTCGGTCTTTACTGAGTCAGAGCTCGACGAGCCGGTCGTCGGAGAAGTTGCCCGGAGCGAGCAGCGGCCTTCCGGCGAGCTCGACCCACGCGTGCGCCTCAAACACCGGAGCCATGTGGGCACCGATGACGAGCGTGCTCGGGATGCCTCGCCGAGACAGCAGCCACAGCAGCACCAGGGCCTGAGAGAGGCACCGGGTGTCGGTGGGCAACGGCCTCAGCGTGCGCGTAACCGCATTGCTCAGCCGCGCCCCGGTCCGCAACGCGTCCCGCGCCCCGGCCTCGGCCGGAGGGTTCGCGCTCGCCGGGCGAGCGCGAATCCACGCGACGACATCGCGGATATCTTCGCGGCGCATCAGCAGCCGCACGCGCGCGTACACGACGAGGATCTCGCCGGCCAGGGCCGCCTTCTCAGGCGGCCTCAGCGGTCGGTGAGCAGCGGAAGGTCGCGAGGGATCAGGCGCGCCGATGATCGGGGCCTGGCCCGGCATGTGGGTGGCCTCGGTCGCGGCCCGTCAGGCCGGCTCGACGACGAGAAGACCACGGTCGACGAGCAGCCCGCAGAACTCGAGGAGATCGTCTGTGATCTCGGAGAGCTCGCGGCCGTACTCCTCCGCCAGGAGCGTCGCCGCGTGCCCGACCGAGCCGACCTGGGCGACCGTGTCGAGCATCCTGCCTCCACTGGCGTTGACGGCGTGGTACTTGCCCTCGGCAAGGTTGAGCACGACCGTCTCCTGCGGGAAGCTGCGGTAGACGACTTCGTCAGGGATGCGCACTCGGCTCCCAAGGAGCGAGTTGGCACGCTCGATGTTGCTGGTTGCGCTCATGTACTTCCCCCTGTGCCGACGGCGTGACGCTTTCTCTTAATCACGGCGCATCGGCCTGCTTTCTTCCGTTGCCCGGCACGCCGCAAGCCGAGACGATCCCGGATCGTTCTTCACGCATGGGGAACGTGCTGGATGCACCAACACCGGCCCGATCGACGAGGCCGGTGGAGAGCGCAATGAGCGAAGGCTGGGTGGCCCAGATATTCGGGCTCGAGCTCCACGGCAACTTCCCGGCGTCCTGGATCACGGGCGCCGTCGATGCCTCGCACCCCACGCCGGCCGTTCGCGCACACGTCGTGCCGGCGGAGGAGCTGGAAGAGCTGTGGCGCGCCGAACGCGCCCAGCGGCTCGTGAATTGGCGCTTCGACGATGGCAGCACGCTTCTGTCGATCGATCGCCACCCTGACCTGGGCTACAGGATGTGTGCGCACCGCCAAGGGGTCCACGTAGTGTCGGCCGACGGATCACGCGTCTGGTCATGCCCGGCCGGAGCCGACGACTGGGTGTGGCAGCGCTACCTGATCGGGCAGGTGCTACCGCTTGCCTCGGTCCTCAACGGACTTGAGCCGCTGCACACCAGCGCGGTCGAGATCCACGGCAACGCCGTGGCGTTTGCCGGACCGTCTGGTCGTGGCAAGACCTCATTGGGATTGAACCTCGTGTTGCGTGGGGCCCGCTTCCTCACAGATGACGTGGCGGCGACGACGGTGGTTGACGGTCAGCCGATGATCCACTCTGGTCCGTGCGTAGCCAACCTCGACAAGGGCGAGGATCTGCTGATGGGATCGCGCAGAGATCTTCTCGGGCAACCGCTGGGCTTTGACGAGACAGGCGTCCGATTGCGGCTCCGAGGCCGCACGGCACGGCCGTCGCCGCTGCGGGCGTTGTACTTCTTCGCCCGCGGGGGTGACTACCCGGCGCTGCGCTTCGACGAACTGCACAACGTCCCATACGCAACGTTCTTGCAGTACTGCTTCACGCCGTTTCACTCGAGCCCCGCCCGGATGTTGAACCAGCTTGAGACGCTGACCGCTATCGCCGACCGAGTCCGTCTCTTTCAGCTGTCGGTCCCAGCGACGATGAGTGCCAGTGAGCTCAGTGGACATGTCGAGTCGCATGCGCGCGATCACCTCGACTGATTCATCGCGCGGGACGGCGGCACTCGCCGGCGTCGTGAGTTACGCCGGCGCGGGTGAGGTCGACCGGTTGGTTCCGACAATCGCGCGGACGACACGCGCCCGCGTCGAGGACATGATCGTTGACGGCCCGATCGCACTTGGTCACATACACGGTGGAATCCATCGCCGAGGCGATCTGGTGTGTGCATTCGAAGGCCGTCTGGCCAACCACAGCACGCTGGAGAGATCGCTTGGGCTGGCTTCCGAGACTCCTCCGGGTCGCATCGTGGAGGCGGCCTATCGCCGGTGGGGGCAGGCTGCGCCCGAGCGGCTGCGGGGTGAGTTTGTGTTCGCCGTGTGGGATCGGACCCGCTCGCAAGGGTTGCTCGCGTGCGACGCACTGGGGGCGCGCAGCTTGTTCTTCCACAGCACCGGCAGCCAGCTCGTGTTCGCGACCGAGCTGGCCGCCGTGCTTCAAATCCTGCCCACTCGCCCCGAGGTCGATGACCGCACGGTGCTCCAGTGGATTGCGTTCGGAACCGCGGTCGACGACCAAACGCTCTACACCGGCGTGCATCGGCTTCGGTCCGGCGCCTTGCTCACCTTCGACCGCGTCGGCTGCTCGCAGCGTTCGTACTGGCGCCCGCGCTACCAGCCGCCCCTTCGCATCGCGCCGGAGGAGGCGGCACTGGAAGTGCGCAGGCGACTGCGCGACACCGTCGCAGAGCGTCTGCAGTGTCGAGACCGTGCCGGAATCCTGCTCTCGGGCGGGCTCGATTCGAGCATGGTGGCCGCAGCTGCGCGCGAGGCCGCGCCCGCCCTGGACTTGACCGGATACTCGATGACATTCCCGGACCTCCCAGCGGTCGACGAGTCTCGCCTGGTCCAGACGGTCAGCGATCACCTGGATATAGCCAGCGTTCAGATGCGTGTTCGAGGCGGCAGCTTACTTGCCGGAGGTATCAGGTTTCTCGAGCGGTGGGGACTGCCTACGCCCGCTCCCAACATCACCTTCATCACTGCGCTCCAGGATTTCGCTGCTCGGGAGGGCACGACGCTCATGCTCGACGGCGAAGGTGGAGACGAGCTGTTCGGAACCGACTCGTTTCTCCTCGGCCACTTGGTCAGACGGGGACGTCTGCTCACGGCCTGGAACATTTGTCGCGACCTCCCCGGGCTGGGCGAACATCCGAGCACCGCCGCGACGAGCCGCGCCTTCTGGACGCTCGCAGTCCATGGCGCGCTTCCGGCTGGCTTCCAACGGTTGCGAGGCTCGCTGCCCGCCGCGCAACAAGTAGGTCCGTCCTGGCTGTCCGAGTCCGCGGCCGACTCGCTGCGCAGCGCGTATGACCCCCTGAGCTGGAGGCGTCGCCGCGCGCCGCTCTGGTGGTCACATCTGTCTCACGTGCTGACAGCGGGGCGGGAGCAGATTCAAATGTTCGACTGTCTCCGGCAGATTGGCGTCACCTCGGGGCTGGAGCGACATCACCCCTTGCTTGATCGCGAGCTGGTTGAACTAATCCTCCGGTTACCGCCCGAGTACGCGTTTCGTAACAGGCTTGACCGTGCGGTCCAGCGCGACGCAATGAGGTCCCTCATTCCCGACGCGATTGTTGATCGCCCCGAGAAGTCATTCTTCACACCTCTACTTCGCAACTCATTGCTCCGAGGTGAGCTTGCAATTGCACGCAGCCTTCTTGAGTCGCCAACCGCAGAAATCCATAAGTTCGTCGACCGCCGGGCACTCGGCGCTTGCCTCAACGCCATCGGGTCGGGTGGGGGCTCGGCGGCCGTGTTGCTATACACCTGGCGCCTGACGATGATGGAGTGCTGGCTGCGCTGGAACACTGACGCCGATTTCACAAGCAGATATCTATCTGAGATGGTTACCGACCCCCTGCGCGTGGATTTTGCAAGGCGTGGGCCGGCCGGTGTACGCGGCGGCCGGCGGGCGGCGTGAGCTCTCAGAAATCAACTTTCTTAGTACTTGACCGCAAACCACGTGTCGTTATCCTGTAACCACTAGTAGTCCAAAGGGGGTCATTGCCATGCACGGCAACGAATCAAATGACGTAGCTCGGACGTACGAGAAGCCGACGATCGCCGATCATGGCGCGCTCGTCGACTTGACGGCGGGCGGCAGTCAATCCGGAAGCCTCGACGCCACGTACGCGGTTGGCACGTCGTCGAGCTTCAACGGGGGCCTTTTCTCGTAGTTCGGGCCTCTGCTTTACACCGCGCTGGCGCCAAGGCCGGGTTGGCGCTCAGCGTGCGTAGAGTCGCGCGCCCGAGTCGAACAGGACGCGCTCCACTTCCGCGGCGGCATCTTCCAACGCGTTCATCGTTCGAGGGTGCCTGAGGACCACGTTTGGCAGGGTCGCCAGGTCGAGCAGCGCGTGTGGATCGCGGGGGTAGCCCTTGTCGCTTCGCAACTCCAGGAGCCGTTTGATCGCCTCTCGGTGGTCCAGGCGCTCGAGCGTCGTCTCAGCACTCGACCATTCGAGATGGATCAGGCCGACCAGCGGATGCTCGGCGGCGATCGGCGCGAGCGCGACTCGGTTGCGGGGATCGCTCGGACGCACGGCAACCCCGAGCCCGAAGCGCATGGCGTCGGGGCGCAAGTCGATGCAACGCGGACCCGCCATCACCGCTCCATCGCGAAACACGAGGACGTCATCGGTGAGCACCGGCACGCCGATGTCGTTCAGGCCGGCGAGGAGCGTGCTCTTGCCCGCCCCCTTCGGCCCGATGACAGCCCACGCACCGTCGCTTCCGGTGACTGCGCCGGCGTGCATGGCATCGCCTCCCTGCGCTAGCGCGACCTGAGAGCCGACCCTTCCCAGCAGCGGGTGAACGAGTTCGCTATGAGCGACGTCGACCCGGAGACGCAGCTCGAGCGCGTCTACATCCAGCGATGTCTCCGGGGCCTCGGGACGGTCGTCTGGCACGCAGGCGATCTCGGGCCAGTGTGAAGCTCCGGTCACGCCGAGCCACGTGCTCTCCGCCAAGCCCGACAGGCGCACCCCATACGCGCCGGCCATTTTCACAGGCATATCGTCGACACGAGGTCGCGGTGTCCTCCCACCGCGGGAGGTTCCAGGGCGTGATCAGTCAGCCACGCACTCTGAAGCAGCAGCGACGTTCGGAAGTCAGGGACCTCCGACAGCCATTCGCGCCGGAGCGCTTCCGGATCGACCAGCGTCTCGTCGAGTCCCCGTCCTGACCATGACTCGGCGAACGCACGGGTCTCTTCGCCGAAGAAGACACGGTTGAAATGGGCCTTGCTCGCACGTCCCAGGACGTCCTCGGGTAGCAGTTCGCGGGCCAGTGCGTTCATCGTCGCGGTCCGACCTCCCCACCCGCCCCGGCCGCCCGCCCGGGCAAGCGCGCCTACGAATTTCGCATCGAGCAGCGGCGCTTCGATCCGGTGGCCGCCGGCTTGTGCGAGGCGCTCCATCGTGCGGAGCGGGAGGATCACGTCGCGACGGGCGGCGGCCTGCCTGACTGCGGTACGCCAGCCGACCGGTTCCTCGAATCCTCTTCTGGCAAGGCGATCGAGGCGGCGCCGCGCCGCGGGTCGCAGCCAGTCCATCTCCTCGGGATCCTTCAGCAGCGAGGGTCTCGCCACCCACCGGATCCAGCTCGGGACCGCGGCGCCCGCGAGCCTGACCAGGTCGCGCCGCCGCGGCTTGCGCCTCCGTCCTACCAGATCGTGAACGGATCGCCATTGCTGTGAGCTGAGCAGCTCATCGCCCCCAAGGCCGACGATCAGCACACGATCTCCCGCTGCCTCGAGCATCGGGACGACCGAGTGGGCGTTGGCCGGAAATAGCAAGCCATCCCGCAGCAGGTGCCGCCGCGCATAAGGACCGACCAGGTCGAGCTCACCATCGATCTCGATCCTGTGCCAGTCCGGGATCTCGAGATGCTCGAGCACCAGCTCCTGCCATTCGCGTTCGTCGGCCTCGGCGACCGGGGTCGGCATGCACAGCGTGATTGGCAGCGGCGGATCCACCCCCGCGCGCTCGCAAACGCCCGCGGCTACTGCGAGCAGCAGCGAAGAGTCGCGGCCCCCCGAGAATGCAACTGCCGGCGGGCCGCTCCCCAGCGTTCCCTCGATGACCGAGGCAAGCGCCGCGAGCGGCTCACAACCGGCTCTGCCGAGACGCGGCGTGGAGCGCCCCCGACCTCCGAGAGGAGAGCCGGCAACCGCTTCCAGACGCGTCAGCTCGTTGGGAATCCGCAACCCGTGCCCTTCTCAGGAGCCGGGGCCGCCGTTACCAATGGCAGTACCGATTCCCTGCGACAGGTCGGAGATCGACTGCCATTTGCTGCCTAACGTCAACTGGGAAAAGCTGCCCAGCGCCTCAATACGTGGCTTCACGTAAGCGGGCTTGGGTCGAATGGCCTCTTCTTTCATGCTGCCTCTCTTTGGTTGGAGTTCGTGAGCACGAGCTCACCGGTTGATAATCCGGCCCCGGCGACGGATTGCTGTTCCGTCAACCAGGCGTACTGAAGAAGACACGCGGCTCGCGGATCGGGCCGATCGCTCAGCCAGCTGCGTCGCAGCGCCGCCGCGTCGATCATCGACTCATCGAGACCAGCGCCCGACCAGTTGGCGGCGAACTCGCGGCTCGCCTCGCCAAAGAACACGCGGGTCAGATCCGTTCCCGAACGTCGTGCGAGCAGGTCTGAGGGAAGGAGATCGCCGCACATCGCACGGAGCATGTCGCCCGGGCCTCGGAATCCGCGCCGCCCCCCGGCGCCGGCAAACGATTCGACCACTCCGGGTCGGCGCAGCGGCTGATCGACCGACGTACCGAGCGCCTCGCCGAGCGCCGAGAACGTGCTCGCTGCGCCGTCGAAGCAGCGATGGGTTAGCTGCATGACCATCGCGCGGTCGAACCGGATCGGAACGTCGGCCTGGCGCCGGCGCAGCAGCGCGAGCGCGTCCCGCTCGGGCACCGGGCGCAGCCACGGCATCGGTGGCGGAAAGCCGCGCCGACGCGCGGCGCGGACGCGCAGGGAAACGGGCATCAGCGCCGTGCCGAGCAAGGCCAAATCACGCTTAGATGGCCGGCGGCGGGCGGCGATGAAGCCCGCGAGGGGAGCCCATCGCCACCAGGAAAAGAAGTCCGCCAGGCCGGTGATGAACACAAATACCCCGCCACGCGCCGCCTCGATCAGAGGAGCCATCGTGTACGCGTTGGCTGGCCAGAATGGGCCAATCCGAGCGAGCGTGGAGCCGGCCAGGGCACCGATGAGGTCCAGGTCATCGGCCTCTACGCGCTCCCAGTCCTCAAGTCCGAGATGGGCGACGACGCGTTCCCCAACCTCAAGTTCCTGTGCGGACGTCAGTCCGGGGTGGCGCAGCGTGACCGGGATGGGATCTTCATGCCCGCGGGACCTGGCGTGGTTCGTGGCGATAGCGAGCCACATCGACGACTCGCGGCCGCCCGAAAACGGGATGTAGCATGGTCCGCGCCCGAACGAGCTCGAAAAAACCTCGGCGCGTGCGTTCTCCAGCGACGACGGGCGGGGCGCCCGCGGACGATCACCGTTCCAGCCCAGCGGCATGCTGCACGCCAGGTCCAGGAAGCTCAAATGTGCCGGACTACCGACTGAAAATGCCCCGCCATCCATGCTGGAATTACCGTACAAGACGGGAGCCACGGCGCGCCCACGCCGAGGATGAGAAACGTAGCGAGTTCGGCTTTCCACAGTGGTGCTCCGTGCCCAGAGCGCGTCGCCGACCAGCGGCGCCCAAACGCTCTTCATAAGAAACGGCTTAACGCCCCGCCTGCTTCCGTGGTACCCCAGGACCGCAGCCGGCTCAAAGACTAGGGTCGGCCCCTGGTGCGAACTTCGTAGGAACGACTAGGTTTAGCGAGGCCTGCGTAGGGCGGACGGATGTTCGAGCAGGCGGCGGGATTAAACACACGATGTCGACCAACCGAAGGGGGATCGGTCGGCCCCGGAGTGCGCGAGGCGCGTCCACGCTCGCACCCAGGCGCCGGCTGTAAATCAGAATGAAGAGCACAGGCACGCTAGCTATCAGGGCTCGGGCTGAGCGCCATCTCGAGGCGGCGCCTTCGTCAGGATTCAGGCCTATCAAGCAGGTCGATCGAACCAATCCAGAAGCGATCGATCGAGCCGTAATCGCAACCAAGAATGGCGACATGGACGCCGTGCGGTTCCTGTACGTGCGCTACAAGGACAACGTCTACGGCTACGTACTCAGCATCGTTCGCGAATCATGCGAGGCGGAGGACGTGACCCAGCAGGTGTTCATGAAGCTGATGGCGTCTATCCAGAAGTACGAGCAGCGGTCGGTGCCGTTCACGGCGTGGATCCTGCGCGTGGCCCGAAACGTCGCCATCGACCACCTGCGCCAGCGTCGTAGCGTCACGACCGAAGAAGTTCCTGAGCTCGGCTACGAAGGGGATGAATCCAGTCGCGATCGACGCTGGGGCCTTCAATCCGCACTGAGCGCCTTGCCCAAAGACCAGCGCGAGGTCGTGGTGCTTCGGCATCTGGTTGGCCTGTCGCCGGGTGAGATTGCCGATCGGATTGGTCGCAGCGAATCGTCGATCCACGGCTTGCATCACCGCGGACGGCAGGCCCTCAAACGCGAGCTGATCGAGCTCGACTGTGCTCCAGCCGGCGCGGCCTAGCGCCGGCCGGGTCGATCAGGAGTCCCCGCGCAGATGCGAGAGAGCAGCTTGCGCCAGGTCGGCTAGCTCTGGATGGCCGCGGTCGGCAGCACGCCGGTACGCGGCCTCCGCGTCAGCCACGTCTTGGCGCTCAAGTAGTACACCGAGATTGAACGCGCCGGTGGCGTCGCCTCGCTGATCCGCGCGCCGGTAGGCGGCCTCGGCACCCTCCAGATCCCCGCTCTGCTCGAGGAGAATGCCGAGGTTGGTCGCGGCGGACGCGTCGCCACGCTCGTCAGCCCGGGTGAACGCGGCCTCGGCTCCATCGAAATCACCCCGCTCGGCGAGTAGTGACCCGAGATTGAAGGCGCCATTGGCATCACCGAGCTGATCAGCGCGTTGGTAGGCGGCCTCGGCGCCGGCCAGGTCCCCGCGCTGCTCGAGGAGCACGCCGTGGTTCGACGCGCCAGATCGATGGCCGAGCTCGGCAGCCCGAGCGAAGGCGCGCTCGGCGCCTTCGAGGTCGCGCTTCTCGGCCAGCATCCCGCCGAGGTTGAAGGCACCGTCCGCGTCGCCGCGCTCTGCCGCCCGGAGGTACGCCGCTTCCGCCTCCTCCACGTTCCCGCGGCGTTCGAGCAGGCCAGCGAGGCTTGTGGCGGCTTGGGGATCACCGCGTTCATCGGCCCGCCGGTAGGCGGCCTCCGCGCCGGTCACGTCGCCCCGGTCCGCGAGCAGACCGCCAAGGTTGGCCGCCCCCGCGGCGTCTTTCCTCTCGTCAGCGCGCCGGAACGCCTGCTCCGCACCGGCCAGGTCTCCACGTTGCTCGAGCAGCACGCCAAGGTTTGACGCGGCGGACGCGTGGCCGCGCTCATCTGCGTTGTGGTAGGCCGCTTCCGCCGCGGCGAAATCGCCGCGCTGCGCGAATAGCCCGCCCAGGTTGAACGCCGCTTCGCCATGGCCGCGCTCGTCGGCGCGCCGATAAGCCGCCTCGGCGCCCTCGACGTCGCCCCAATCGGTGAGCAGGCGGCCCAGATTGAACGCTCCTTCGCCGTCGCCGCGCTCATCGGCGCGCTTATACGCGCTCTCAGCCCCGGCCACATCGCCGCGGCGCTCGAGGAGTCGACCCAGGTTGGTCGCTCCGGCGGCGTCGCCTCGGGCGTCGGCCCGCGCGTAGGCGGCTTCAGCGCCGGCGAGATCGTTCTGCGCTGCGAGCACACCACCAAGGTTGAAGGCCCCGATCGCGTCGCCTCGCTGATCGGCGCGGCGGTAGGCCGCTTCGGCGCCCGCCAGATCGCCCCGATCCTCCAAGATCACCCCAAGGTTGGTCGCGCCCGATGGGTGCCCGTGTGCGTCGGCCCGGCGGAAAGCGGCCTCCGCCTCGGCCATTTCGTTGCGTTCCGCGAGCATCGCGGCAAGGCTGAAGGCGCCCAGGGCGTCGCCCCGTTCGTCAGCGCGTCGGTAGGCCGCTTCGGCGCCGGCCGAGTCGCCGCGCCGCTCGAGAAGCATCCCGAGGCTCGCCGCCGCGCCACCGTGGCCCCGTGCATCAGCGCGGCGGTACGCGGATTCGGCTCCGGCGAGATCGTCTCCTCGCGCGAGCAGGCCCCCAAGCCAGAACGCACCGGCGGCGTCGCCGCGCTCATCGCCGCGGCGGTAGGCCGCTGCGGCGCCGGCCAGGTCGCCGCGTCGCTCCAGCAGCATGCCAAGGTGCGAAGCCGCGGCGGGGTGGCCGAGTTCGTCGGCCCGGCTGAAGGCGGACTCCGCTTCCTCGAGATGGTCATGTTCCGCGAGCATTGATCCATGATTAAACGCTTTTTGAGCCTCATCGTGTGCGTCGTCACGAAGTGTTGACGCGGCGGCCGCTCCGGCCAGGCCGGCGGGGATCAGATCCTCGGCTGCGGGCTCGTATTCGGAGGCCGGTTCGGCCTCTGCCGGGCGCTTGGTTCCGCGGCGCAGCGGGCTCAGCGCGCCCACCAGCGCGGTCAGTTCTAGTCCACGCGGCCGCGGCAGGTGAAGCCGCGGGAACTGGGCCCTGGGAACGTGAGGCTTCGGTCGCCGCCGGGCGGCGCGCGTCGCGGCCGGGGCCGCCTCGAGCCGAGAACGGTGCCGCGCGGTGAGCAGCCAAACCGCGAGGAGTCCGGCTGCGACCAGGAGGAGGAGCCACAGCCAGCCGAGTGAGCTTGAAGGGGGCGACGTGATGTCGGCTTTGCGCACGCTCGGTGGCGGGCTCGGGCTCGGGCTCGGGGTCGGCGTCTTGGCTCGGGCCGTACGCCGACCGTGCGATGTCGGATGCGACGGCCGGCTCACCGGCGCCCGCGCAGCCGGCTTCGACGTCGCGGGCGCGGCGGGTGCAGTGCTGAGCGCGAGGATTCCGCGCGCCGCCACGAGCAGGGCATTCGTGGCCGCTGCCGGGAGCTTGCCGGGCGTGCCGGCGCAGTTGGAGTGCGTGGAGGCCTGATTGAGGCTTCCGACGGCCCGCTGCTCTAGTTGACCTTCCTTCTGGGCGCTGACACCCA